>JAPKGD010000035.1 GCA_026648125.1 Bdellovibrionales bacterium
TGCAAATTCAACTCAAGGCCTCATGGAACAAGTTACACATGTATCACGCAACGCAGTTGATCTTTAAAAATTCAGTATTTGCATTGCTGGTGGCGATGGCCACTAGCGGATGCGCTTTGTTTGAGCAAAAGGCTGGCCCAAAGCCGATTCACGGGCCCCAAGAGCGTGTGTTCATTGGCAGCTTCGACGATGTCTGGCGCGCCACTCAACTCGCTCTCCAATCTCCCACCAGCTACCCTTTACGAGTCAACAACATGGATACCGGAGTGATCGAAACAGAAACGATCAAAGGCTCATTGGTGTGGGTGGCACCACATAAGCAAGAAATCCCAGGCGGTGGCCTCTCTTATCGAATTATCGTGAGAGTGATTAAGGGCAATGTCTCTGACCGCCAAGCGTTTAAAGTTGCCGTGCAAAAAACAGCACAAATGCAGAGGGATTTTTTCTCAGAAGCAGAGACTGTGGCCTCCGACGGCTTGGAAGAGAAGGTCATTCTCTACCGCATTGAGAGAGAGCTACAAATTGATCGTGCCCTCAAACGAGCGAACAAAAAGAACAGCGGTTAGACTTAGTTTCTCAAAGAAATCTTGTTTTGCCACCAAGCAAGCCAATCACTGCGCTTACGCTTTTTTTGGCCCGTAATGCGCTCAAGTGCTCGAATCGCCTCTGGATGAAGACGCGTATCTTTGTCTTCTAACATCGTTATAAACCGGCTTTCGTTTCCGGGCTTCGCGAACTCCGCCAATGCTCTTGCAATATGGCGACGAACCCAGAGGCTTTGCCCGTTTTTATAATTCAGTTTGTTGTTGAGTTGCTGCCAAAGCAGATCTTCTTTTTCTTTTCCACCAAGCTTTAAGAGGTTTTGCGCTGCAGCCGTTCGCACCACAAGTGCCGGATCAAGAAGAAGCCGAGCACTAGCCTCCACGGCATATTCCCGAGACAAAGCCGGCAAAGCCAATGTCCCCGCGTTTCGCAAATACCATTCGTCACTTTGCAAGGCCTTTTCAATGGCAAACTGTCCGCGCAGACGATCGAGGTACGGCAATACGGTCAGGGCTCGCCAACGCTCTTCCAGTGAACGCGACTTATCAAAGGCGATCTGGGTGAGATGTTTAACCGGGTCTCCCGGCTGAGCTCTTAGGGCCTGAATTCGATTTTCCAAAGGAAGTCTGAGTGCCTCTTTGATCATGCGATCACGATCTGACCCCTCCGGGCTTAAACTCCTCGGAACGGCTGCAAACAGGCTGGACGAGGCCAAACACACGATGGCGATCAAGGCTGATTTTTTCACTGTTAGTTCCCCAAAAGTTTGCTGGCTTCGGCGGCCATTTTTTCCATATCGGTTTCTTCATCAAGTCCTGGATCAGTGTCGCCCTGCTCCTCGAGAGCCGCGGCCTCAGCAAGCATCTTGTCCGTATCGAGTTGTTCATCCAAAGAAGGCTCCTCCACCGCAGGAGGCTCAGGCGCGGGGGCAGCGGCTTGCAATGGAGCAGCAGCTTTTGGGGGAGCGACTTTTGGAAGTTCCTCGCCCAACGAAGTCGCAAACTCAGTGAGTAAGTCATCAACGTCTACGTCCGACTCAATTTCGGGACCACCTTCCGCGGCTCGCTTTGACTCTTCCACCACCGTGGCAAACTCTTCAACTAAATCACCATTCGTTTTAGGAGGAGGTTCCACGCCGCTTAAGCCTTTGGGCATAGTGGATTCTTCTGCGCTCTCTGCTGCTGCAATCAGCTCGGCGTCGAGGTCCTCCCCGAGACTTTCCGGAGCGGTTTCCTTTGCTTCAATCTGAGGAGTCCCCTCGGAGGGCGCTGTTGCACTTGGCGTTCCTCCCAGCCGCGTCAACTCCGCCTTCAATCGCGCATTCTCCTCTTTGTACAAAGACAAATCGGCAATGTCGTCTTCTAGAATTTCGTACTCAACCAGCTTTCCTTCGAGCTCTTTGATGCGCTCCTCAAGTTTTGATGTGTCTGCTTTGTTCCCGTCAGACTGAGATGCCTGAGCTTTCACAGCCGTCAGCTCATTTGTTCGTTGTTCCACTTCGAGTTTAAGTTTTGCTACTTCCGCAGCCATGATCGCGACTTCCGGCGCACTCATGCTGGCCGCCCCCATAGCACCAGCCGAAGCCCCCCCCGCCGAGGCCCCATCATCGTCTTTTGGTGGTCGAGAAAAAATGGATGTGCCGAGGAGGATGGCTCCCGTTGCGACCACCAGAAGGAACATCCACTGAACAACGGCTTCATTGTGCGCGAGAATAAAACGAATCAAATGATCAAATAAATCGCCCATGATCAATATTCTCTTTGAGGAATGAAAAGCTGGTCAAACCCTTAAAGACTCCTAGACCGACGGAGCTAGGCCATTGTCCAGGGACTAGAGGTTACATTTGCGAACAACTGCCGCCTGATCAAATTCACCATCGACCGTACGTATCTCAAAGCTGTAGAGAAGTCCGCATGTGAGTTGAGCAAGATCAGAGACTTCCACTCTGAATCCACCTCTTTGGCAGTCTACCGTTCCTGCAAGCACAACATCCTCCGATGCCGTGGCCTGACGAATTTCCCAGGTTAAGGGATCGCTTTCATCAAAATGACGGTCACAAAAGCCTTCGAGTCGCACCCAGGAATCCGTCGGCTGCGCCTCAACAATTTGACTGATCATGCTGACTTTAGTTTGAGACCAATCGTCCACGACTCGAACTTCCCCATCACCCGCAGATTGTGGAGCATTGGTTCCTATGGCTGCAGGCGCGCAATTTTGAAAGTGCACTAAGCCAAATAATGTACTGGATAATATGACTGTGAGATTGATCCACTTGCGATAATTCATCCGCCCACCTACCACAATCGCTAAGAGTCATAGAGTTCATCTTTTAAGAACGAGACTCTATAGACGGTTTTTATTTTCTCGTTTTGTTGCGAGCGATTCGTGCATATTCGGCCGCCGCATTAAACGGAGCGACCAAAATCAAGAATCCACCCAACAGACAAAAGCTTGCCGCGACAAACAAACTCATATGTCTCAAGTGTAACCGCAAACTATTAAGTCCCGCGACGACTATGCTTTTTTGATCTCAACCTGAGCCAACGACAGATTCAACCCGACAACAATTACGCAACACTATTTTTTTCGCTCGAGCCTAGCCGCATAAAAGCCATCTCGTTCACCGTCAAGAGGGCTGGTATGAATCTCATGCACAAGCTCAAAGCGACCTTCACTGGCCGCAAGAAACCCTTTGATTTGCTTTTGGTTCTCGCTGGGCCACAGACTACATGTGGCATAAACCAGAACTCCACCAGGACGAACCATCTTTGAATACCGCTGCAAAATATCACTTTGAAGCGCCTTTAACCGATTGAGTTCCTCTTGATTCATGCGCCACCTTGCATCTGGATTTCTTCGCCAAACTCCGCTCCCGCTACACGGCACATCCAACAAAACTCGATCGGCCCCGTTTTCGAGTCTTTTGATAACTTTACTGGAAGAAATCTCGCGCACCTCAATGATGTCACATCCCGCCCGCCGAGAACGACGTTTTAGCTCTTCAAGCTTACCCTGATGTACGTCCATGGAAATCAATCGCCCCTGATTGCGCATGAGGGCCGCAATGTGAAGACTTTTTCCGCCCGCCCCCGCACAGGCGTCAATCACTCTCTCCCCTGGCTGAGGATCTAAAAGCGGAGCAATCAATTGCGATCCGGCATCCTGCATTTCAAAACCGCCGCTTTGAAAGCTTTTGGTCACAAAAACATTACGTCTTTCGACCAAACGTAAAGCCAACGGCAAGTCATTCACCACCGTCGTCTCAATACCTTCAGCGCTCAATTCTTGTTGGACTTTTTCTCGTGTTCCCCTAAGCGGATTGATTCTCAAAAAGGCCGGTGCGGCCTGGTTGAGGCTGTCGGCGATTTTTGGCCAATCCTCACCTATCTCTGCACGACATCTTTCTTCGAGCCAATCAGGCAAGGAGTGTTTAACGGCCTCAGGCATCTCCCTATCGCCCCATCGCACCCGCCATTTTTCAAGTTCCTCTGGCGTAGGTTTTAGCCAATCTGGAAGTGGCTCTTGCAAATGAAGGGCGAGGTAGACACGAATGATACTTTGGCAGTTTTCAAGCGTAAGGCCCGTCATGACCCCGGACTGGCGCCCCCAGTCTTTTTGCCCCAAGGTCCAAGCAAGACGCCGAAACCAGCGGGTGCAGTCATACACAACTTGGGCAAAAAAACGACGATCCCGCGCACCCCACTTACGTTCACGCTTAAAACAGTACTCAATGGTTTTGTCGGCCTGCCTTCCATCCCTAAAGATGGAAAGGAGCGCCTCCTGAGCTGCTGCAATTAATGGCCGATGAAAAGAGTTTGCCATCTAACTTAAAATCGATGAACGGTGCCAAAATTTATAAAGACTCCGTTGTATTGACCATCGCTCAGCAAAAGAATGTGATTTTTCATACCTGCTTCTACAAGCAATCCTACTGAGCCCAGGACTTCAAATAAGCGCGCTCCCGCAAAGACGGTGTAATCAAAGGACAGAGACGACTCATCTTCTATTTGCTTAAAGAAAATTCCGACGCCAGCACCCCCGCCAAAATAGAGAGGAAATCCGCTATCTGAATCAGGAAACACCACGGCGGGAACTAAACTCAACTTTACCGCACGGCCCTCTTGCAAAGAATAGGTAGTCACATCCGCCTTGAACATGAGATCCATGGATCCGGTCCACTCGCCGATTTTATAGGAGACCCCGGCATTCAGCTGGCCCACGTCTTTAAAGGGACCATTTCCCCATTTGTATACGTCTTCAGATAAGAACGTTCCCAAATGGAGAGAGAGGTACCGATCTCCACTCGAAGAAACCGACTGCTGCTTTTCCTCTGAGTTCTGGTTCCGCACCCGAAAATATTTTCTTGCTGCATCCTGGCCCACGGGTCGCTCAACGGCATCTTTTTTGACCTCGGTTTCTTCAGTGACCTCCACCGCTTGGCCCATAGCCACGGAAACCCAGCCCGCCAGCAAAATTAACCCCAATCCACGCCCAATATTTGTAAATGCCATCTGTTTTCCTTTAATCGACTGTTGCCCCGTGACATTAACTTAAAGAGGGTCGCCCTGCCAAGTCCGGCTGCTGGCTTGACCCCTCGGCGGCAATGCCTTAGAACGGCAGACTCCTTAACCCGAGTAATTGCATGAATTGCCCAAATTGCGATCACTTAGAGAGCCGGGTCCTCGAAACCCGAGTTCACAAAGACGGCGAAATTCGCCGCCGCCGAGAGTGTTTAAAGTGTAAGCTCCGCTTTACCACGGCGGAGGCCCTCCTCGTCCAATTCCCCCATGTGATTAAGAAGGATGGGCGCCGAGAGCCTTACAACCGGGAAAAACTCCGCCGAGGCATTCAAATTGCCTGCAAAAAGCGGCCTGTGAGCATTGCTGAGATTGAGGCCATCGTCGGAAGAATCTCCTCTTGGGTGCAGGCCAATGGGGACCGTGAGCTCAATGCCAAACTCATTGGGCAGGCGGTGATTGAAGAGCTTCGCAAAATGGATGATGTCGCATATGTTCGCTTTGCTAGCGTTTATAAGAGCTTTCGTGACGTAAATGAATTTGTTGAGAGCCTGGGAAAAGAGCCGAGGGCCAGCGCCAAGAAACCAGGATCACAGGAGATATAAATGGCAACGTCTTCACGCCGACACTCAAGGGAGCTCGCGCTTCAGGTTCTCTTTCAACTTGAATTCGCCCCGCAGCACGACTTGGTCACGGCCCTAGATAATTTTCGTGCCGCATTTACGGCTGAAGAAGGCGTTTGGCAGTACGCCTTAACACTTCTTCAAGGAGTTCAAAAAAGCCGCCAAGACATCGATTCCATCATTCAGGAAAATATGGCTCACTGGAAGATTGAACGGCTTTCGTTGGTCGACCTCAACATTCTGCGAATTGCGACATTTGAGCTTAAATATGGCGGGAATGAGGTTCCACCGAACGCCGCCATAAACGAGGCTATCGAGATGGCCAAAAAATACAGTACTTCGGATTCGGGCAAGTTCGTAAACGGCGTTCTTGATCAAATTCGCAAGCAGAGTGCTCAATAGGCATTGACCCCATTGAATTATCGGACTTTGATTCAACGATATGGCAATTCAAAAACTAGCCGACTCAATGGCATTTGCTTCCGGCGCCTCACTTTGGCTTATGCCGAGCGCTAAGGATTCTGTTTGGGCTCGCCGGGTGGATTGGTATTTAAATTTTATGGCTGGGAGGGCCGCGCAACATCATCCTCCCGTGGTCGATCCCGAATTTGTTAAGCTTTTGGATGAAGAGGAACTTAAACCCCCTTCCATCATTCACGATCGCAAAAGCCCTCTTCTCATTGCCTCAGGCCATCGACTCCCCGCCGAACAAGCCGTTCAAATCGAGTATAATGGCGATTTTAGCCAATGGGTCGCATCCGCGCGAAAGGTGTGGATCGATTTAGGTAAACCCAGTGCTCGCATTTTTCTTCCACAGGGAGTAGATGGGTCCGCACTGGCCGCCGGCTGGCCTGATCACGAGACCGCCACAATGACTGTGGTGGCCAGTCAATGATTGATCTGAATTGGACCATTAAAAATTTACGGGGCCTCTTTGATCGATATAGTCGATTAGAAAAAAGCGTAGGTCATCTTCTCGAGAGCAAAGAGGCTGGCGACCCTGCGGAGCGCATGCAACAGTTTGTGTGTCGAGATGACTTTCACAATTTGGCGAATGCGATCAGTAAGCCCGAGCTTCCCAGTGCGGGTAAAGCCGTAAATGCGCTTAATTCCCTTGCGGCATTTTTTCCCGCAGCACTTCTTCTCGAACAATGGGCGGGACGGGGACCCACCCGACTGTGGCTCACGGCCTTTGCAAATCATGGACAATGTTTTCCACTCGCTCTCAATGAAAGAATTGAGATTGAGGAACTTCTTCCCATTCCGATCTTGATGGCCGATGAAGTTCGGCGCATGAGTGCAGAAAAAATATTGAACCGCATTCCCTTGCCCTTGGCTGGTCGGCAAGACCTCTCCGATGCTTACCTGATGATGCCCAATTCCAACTTGGCATTGATACTATTTAGTGATCGCTCTCCGCTCATTTTTGAAGAGAATATTCGCCGTACCCTTTTAGCCCTCAAAAATCACTTTGCGAGCGCCAATGACTGAAAGCACAGGAACTGTATACATTATCTCTGATGGAACCGGTGAAACGGCGAGCACCATGGTCCGCGCGGCCCTCGTGCAATACCCAGACACTGAGCTCAATATTGTCCGCTGCAAAAATGTTCGAACCGAAGCGCAAGTGGACAACTTGATTGATGAAGTTTTCCAAAAACAGGGACTCATTGTTTTTACCGTGGTCTCAGAAACTATGCGCCGGAAAATTATGGAGAGCGCCAGCAGCAAAGGGATTCCGGCCGTGGACCTCATGGGCCCTTTACTCACCTCACTTGACACTTACCTGGGCAAGACAGCGTCTGGGCATACTGCTGGAATTCTCAGAGCCGTTGATGAACGTTATTTTAAACGCATTGAGGCGATTGAATACACGGTCAAACATGACGACGGAAAAGTCCTCACCGATTTGGACAATGCCGACATCATTCTTGTCGGCATCAGTCGCACCTCCAAAACTCCACTCTCTATATTTTTGAGTCATAAGGGCTGGAAAGTCGCCAACATCCCTCTCGTCGTGGACCGACCACTTCCAGAAGAACTCTTTAAAGTCGATCAACGAAAAATTGTTGGCCTTCTCATTGATGCGGATTCGCTCGTAAGAATACGGCGTAAACGTCTAGAGAAGTTCGGACAAGATCCCGGCGGGGAATACGCCAGCATGGGCCATATTCAGCGAGAAATAGATTTTGCTCGGGAGATCTACAAGCAAAACAAACGCTGGCCTATTTTTGATGTCACGGACCGAGCGCTCGAGGAAACCGCAGCTGAAATTGTTCGGGTCGTAGCTTCGAGAATGGATCTACCCCACGACGCCCTACTCTAAGGGTTTAGTGCTTGCTGATGTAGGGCCTGAAAAAACGTCTCATACATCTGCTCCGTTTTTGCGTCTTTGCGATAGTAGAGATTCACGTTCACGGAATATTTGAGGTCATCCACCTGAATCTGCGCAATACGTCCCGTGCGCACCTGCTTGCGAATCGCATGGGACGGCAAGAATCCCCAACCCAATCCACTCTCAATAGCCCGCTTTATGCCGACACCGACGATGGAAACCTTACAGGTGTTGCTGTCGGTCTCGATCGCGCGCGCACTGATGTGCGCCTGCACACCCTCGAGCACCTTGACCGTCTTGGCGAGATCACCGCGCCCCACGGTGAACGAGAAGTCGGTCGAGCCGTCGTGGCCGACGTTCTGGATGATCATGTCGACATCGATGTTGGCGTCGGCGACCGGCCCGAGGATCTGGTAGGCGATTCCCGGCTTGTCGGGCGCTCCCACGACGGTGATCTTGGCTTCGTCGCGCGAAAAGGCGATGCCGGAGATGACGGGTTGTTCCATGTTCTTGTCTTCCTCAACAGTGATGAGCGTCCCCTCGCCTTCGCGATCTTCGAAACTGGAGAGGACGCGCAGCTTGACCTTGTACTTGCCGGCGAACTCCACCGAGCGGATCTGAAGGACCTTCGAGCCGAGGCTGGCCATCTCCAGCATCTCCTCGAAGGTGATGGTATCGAGCTTGCGGGCTTCGGGGACGATGCGCGGGTCCGTCGTGTATACCCCATCGACGTCGGTATAGATCTGGCACTCGTCCGCCTTGAGCGCGGCGGCGAGCGCCACGCCGGTCGTGTCGGAACCGCCGCGACCGAGGGTGGTGATATTGCCGTGCTCGTCAACACCCTGAAAGCCGGCGACCACGACGACCTTGCCTGCATCGAGGTCGCTGCGGATCGGCGCGTCCTCGATGTTCAGGATGCGCGCCTTGGTGTGCAGCGAGTCGGTCAGGATCTTGACCTGGGCACCGGTGTAGCTCCTGGCGGGGACGCCGATGTCCTCGAGCGCCATGCACAGCAAACCGATGGTGACCTGCTCGCCGGTCGCCGCCACCACGTCCTGCTCGCGCCCGACGGGCCGCTCGTGGATGCCTCGCACCAGCTTGAGGAGCCGATCCGTCTCACCGCTCATCGCGCTGACGACGACGACCACGTCGTGGCCTTCCCGCTGGGTGGCCAGCGCGCG
>JAPKGD010000350.1 GCA_026648125.1 Bdellovibrionales bacterium
CCTCATCGTGGTGATTCTATTCCAGGGTGAAATTCGAAGAGCGCTAGCTCAAATCGGAAGCAATCCGTTTTTTACCGGAGTCTCTCGAGTGGAAGAGACGCAGAATCTCGAAGAACTCGCCAAGGGAATTATGGGTCTCGCGCAAAAGGGCTTTGGGGCTTTGATCGTGGTCGAGCGAGAGATTACTCTGGACTACTTTGTCGAAGAAGGAACCAAGATCAACGCAGCGATAAGCTCAGAAGTTCTTCAAGCGATATTTCACCCGGCAAGCCCGTTGCATGACGGAGCCGTTATTGTGCGAAATGGAGAAATTCATTCGGCGGGATGTTTTTTGCCGCTGAGTAAAAATCCAATTTTGGATAAAAATTTGGGCACTCGCCACCGAGCGGCAATAGGCTTGACCGAAGAAACCGACGCCTTTGTGTTTGTGGTCAGTGAAGAAAATAAATCCGTGGGGATTGTCCATGGCGGACATTTGTTTCCGGACGTGGATCATCCGACGGTGCGAAAGAACCTCTATGAGATTTATAATTTGAAATTTAGAAGTGTTGAACGGGGAGCGACCACATGAAGACATGGAGTCGAACCTTAACGGAAAATGCGAGCTATAAGCTGGTGGCTCTCGTCGTGGCCACGGTGCTTTGGTTGACCATGCAGGGAAGGCGAGACACAGTCCTCTCTCGAGAAGTTGAACTGCAGGTTTTATTAGCCCCCAATTTGGCCATTACCAATCCCATTCCTCAGGTGATTAAACTGGAAGTGTCAGGTCCGAGAGTGGCCCTTAGAAAATTGGCCGAGCGGGCAGAGCCGATTACGGTGGATTTACGTCGAACTCAGGCGGGACGGCGAGTGGTGACTTTAAATCGGGACAACCTCAATTTACCTCTTGGGGCAAAAGTGGTAAGTCTTCAGCCCAATGAGTTTTTGGCTGTGATTGTAGAGCTAGAAAGCAAACGTGAGGGCACTGGCGATGTCGAAAAGTAAAACGAGTGAGCGTAAAACGGAAACCGTAGTCGGCCCCAAACCCAAAAAGCTCTTTGGCACCGATGGGATTCGCGGTACAGCCAACAAAGCCCCCATGACTCCTGATGTGGTCATGAAGGTGGGGCAGGCTATAGGTTATTGGCTTCGCCAACAACCCAACCGCAAGGCAGACCGAAGGATGGTGCTCATTGGTAAAGACACGCGTCTTTCGGGCTATATGTTGGAGCAAGCACTGGCCTCTGGCTTAAACTCCATGGGGGTCCACGTTCAGCTGACCGGCCCCCTTCCGACACCAGGAATTGGCTTTCTTGCGCGAAATATGCGCGCCGATGCAGGGATTATTATTTCTGCCTCTCACAATCCCTTTCAAGACAATGGCATCAAGGTGTTTGGTGCAGATGGATTTAAAATCCACGAATCTGTTGAAGGTGAGATTGAGAGATTGGTTTCTAACGTTGATTTAAATCAATATCTCGCGGAGCCCACTCAAATCGGACGAACCCGTCGCATTGATGATGCCACGGGGAGATACATCGTTTACGTGAAAAACTCTTTCCCCATCGACTTAAGTTTAGAAGGATTGAGAATCGTGCTCGATTGCGCAAATGGAGCGGCTTACAAGGCGGCTCCAGCGATATTTGAGGAACTTGGCGCGGAGATGGTGGTGCTCGCGGCGGATCCAAATGGATATAGCATTAATGACAAAGTAGGGGCGTTACACCCCGAGTCCACTTGTGAAGCGGTGGTGAGATATCGCGCGGACGTGGGAATTAGTTTAGATGGCGATGCAGATCGCGTGATCATGGTGGATGAAAAAGGTGAGGTCGTGAACGGAGACCACATTCTTGCGATTTGTGCTTTGGATATGTTGAAGCGTGGCTCGCTTTCAAACAAGACCGTAGTTGCTACGCAGATGAGCAACGTGGCTCTTGATCAGATAATGAATTCGAATGGAATCAAAGTCGTTCGAACGGATGTTGGCGATAAACATGTGGTCGAAGAGATGCGTCGTGGAGATTATAAATTGGGCGGAGAACAGTCCGGCCATATCATTCACCTTAATCACAGCACCACGGGCGATGGTTGTGTTGCAGCATTGAGCGTTCTCGCAGTCATGCAGCGCGAAGGTAAGCGCCTCAGCGAACTTAAGGCGATTATGAAGGACATGCCTCAGGTTTTGGTGAGCACTCGAGTGAGTGTAAGAAGAGATCTTCATCAGATTCCAGGTTATACGGAAATGATGGAAAAGCTTGAATCGGCTCTGCAAGGTAAGGGTCGGATTTATGTTCGATTTTCTGGTACGGAACCTGTGATACGGGTCTTGGTTGAAGGTCCAGAGAGAAAGTTGATCACAAAAATTGCTGAAGAAATCGCATCTTTTCTTCAGGCGGAGTTGTCTTAAAATATGAGGCTTGCAACGGTTAAACAGAGTCAAGAAGTCGACGATCTCTCGCAGAAGGCTTATGGTTTAACCGGTGAAATTTTGATGGAAGCTGCAGGTGCTGTGGCATCGCGAGAAATAGATCAGGCATTCTTTCCGGAGTTGGCCCGAGGTCTTGCAGCGATTGTTTGTGGGCCGGGCAACAATGGTGGAGATGGTTTAGTGCTTGCTCGCCACCTTCATTCTGCAGGGCATCGGGATCTCATCGTCCTTACCATGGCTCCGAAAGATCGGCAGTCCGCACTCTTCAAGCTGCAGATGGGAAGAGTAAAGAGCCAGGGAATTCGTGTCATTGATCTGATTGAAAATCCGGAAAAAATGGAGCAATTGCGCTCGGCTGAACTCATTGTAGATGCACTTTTTGGAATTGGATTGTCGCGGAGATTGGAAGGCGACTTCGCGCGACTCGTCGATGTGATGAACTCATCCAAAAAGCAGATTGTGTCGATCGATTGCCCGAGTGGTCTCAACTGTGACACGGGGGTCGCCGGGGGCAGCGTGGTTCGTGCAGCGATGACTGTGACCTTTGGCTTAGCTAAACCCGGTTTTTTTGTGGGAGATGGACCGACTCATTGTGGAAAATTAAAGGTGCTACCCATTGGGTTTCCATTTGAAGCTTTAAGGGGTGTGGCGACCTCGCATTTTCTGTTTACTGAGAGGCTCGCTCGACGATATTTGCCCCGTCGGCTGGAAACCAGCAATAAATCAGATCATGGTCATCTTTTAGTATTGGCCGGTCATGAGGGCATGTGGGGCGCGGGTCTTCTT
>JAPKGD010000351.1 GCA_026648125.1 Bdellovibrionales bacterium
CACATCTATTTGGGATTAGATGGGACCATTCAAGCTACAGATATTCAACCTTAAGGCACGCGGCACTGTGCGGCGGCTGGCCCTCTCTTTGACTCTAGTTTATGGATTGGCCGGGATGAGTTGCAGTCCCGAGTTTTATGAGCCAGAGCAGGGGGAAGAGTCAATTCGTGTTGACCTCCTTGAGCCCAACTTTCCCTCAATCTATAAATACGTCTTTGTGCCTAAATGTATAAAATGTCATGTGGCTGGAGCTAAGGGCAAAAATGTACTTTTGGACAAGGACTCTCTTTTGGAATCTCCTCTCGAGCTAATCATTCCGGGAAATGCGGATGAGTCGGGTTTGATCCTGTCCCTCGAGCGAACTGATCGCAAAAGAATGCCGCCAGCAAAAGATGGCTATCGTCCTCTTCAGCCAGAGGTTATAGAAGTTATTCGAGAATGGATTGATAAAGGGGCACTTTAATGATCCTTGGTTTAAATGAGAGAGGAAGTTTATGATTGATCATACAGGGGTTGGCGTCAGCGATTTTCAAAAATCTAAGGCGTTCTATATCAGTGCTCTCGCACCTCTTGGGTACAGATTGATTGTGGAGCTGCCAGAAGCTGTGACCAAGGGTGCGGATGTAGCGGGCTTTGGAGTTCCACCAGCTCCTGACTTTTGGCTTAACAGTGGAAAGCCTCAATCGCCTCCCGTGCATGTGGCATTTAGAGCGACTTCAAGAGAGCAGGTCGATCAGTTTTATGAGGCGGCAATTAAAGCCGGAGGAAAAGATAATGGTAAGCCGGGATTACGACCTCAATATCATAAGGGTTATTATGGTGCCTTTGTTTTGGACTTTGATGGGCACAATATAGAAGCCGTTTTTCATGAATAAAGTCGAAGGCGAGGTGGCACTTGAAAGGTCTACTTCGCCTTTTTGACCACAGAACATTTTAAATACATTGAGCCAAACCCCTCAATTTTGCAGGAAATGTCATGGCCGTCTTCGGGCTCATCGAGAAGCCGGATATTCTTAACCTTCGTTCCTGACTTGAGAGTCTCTTTTCCAACCTTTAAGTCTTTGACAACAATAACGGTGTCGCCGCTCTGGAGAGGCACACCATTGGCGTCCAAAAATTTTGGCAATTCTTGAACGGGTTCTGCGGCAGCAGATAGCGCCCATTCATGAAAGCATTCCGGACAGATCCAGAGTTGACCGTCCTGATAGCAGTTTTGAGATCCGCATTGAGAGCACTTTTGATCGGCTTGCGACATTGACCTAGATTAGTATAGAGGTCCCTCCGAGTCAAAATTCTGAAGTTGGGAGGTATCAGTCAGTAGCCCTTTTCGACCCGGTTTACTTTTTAAGAATGTAAAGCCGTTGAAATTGACTTATGGCATCGACGAGTTCAAGGGCGTGGACTGAATCTAAACATCCCTTTGCCCGCGTTGTCCTTTTTCCTTTTTTAACGGTGTGAATGTAGGTCCCTGCGGAACATGGCTTTAATGGATCTGCCTTTGTCGAGCTTAGGCGGCTTAGGGCCATGGTTGCCTGGGGAATTTGGACGGGATCAATTTGCTCTGAATCAAAAAAAATTTTCGAGCCCTTAACACTAATCCGATAGACGGCCTTCACCGTGAGATTGGTATCGGTTGTGAAGGTTATGTCCACATTGGTGGCAGCCCAACCATCGAGAGTGAAGATCATTGCAAGGGCAATAACAAGCTTATTCACAGCGCTTTGCTCCAAAAATTAATGGCTGTTTGCAGCCGATAGCGTCGGCGATTGTTGGATGTCCCATAAAAATTCTCGAAACTCGAGCGTGTCCTTCGGGATGTGAATCCTCATGTCGACTCATATTCTCCAAGTCCTGAAATAAAGTGGCTCCCCGGCGGCTGCAGCCAGCCTGACTTAGAACCGCTTTGACTTCATCAGCGACATCCAATCTAAAGCTTTCGCAGTTTAAAGATGCAAAAAAGCCATTGGCTTCAAAGGCGATCCGTTTTGCTCCTTCTGTATCACCGGCCTTTTGAGCCAAACTGACTTTGTGGGCAATGACTTCAGATGCTAACCAATCTGAAAAGGCCTCTTGCATTTGGCTTGGGCCTTGGTCATTTCCCATATAACCGCAGGCTTTCTTTTCCGAATAGATGGTCTCGAGACGCCCAAGAGTCTCGTTAAGCGCCTGAATCTGCGGATGGGAGTCATCGGCGCCAGAAGCTTTCAATGATTTGATATTATTTAAAACATTTCGTTTGGCCCCTTCGAGGTCGCCCATACGTGCATTAACGGAACTTCCGCCTTGTAAACACTCGATCACAGAGGAGAAGGGATTACTCGACAATGGTATACCCGGCAGAACTTTGACGGACCTGTGGTTCTCATAGGCTCGTGAATAGAGGGCTTCAATCATCTCCGAATCAAACGACGAATACATAGTATCGGGTTGCTTGGGAAGATTTGGTTTGAAAGGGATCGCCTTCTTTTGCTTTAAAAAGGCCTCTGTTGCGGCCTTCATAGCATCCGCCGCGGGATTCTTTCGTTCTGTGCCCGAATGTTCATGTAGTGCATAGCTCGCAATGCATGGGTCGATGGAATGGCCCAATTCGTGGGCAATGATCATTTGGAGCGTGCTATCTGGAGCCTGTAGCATCTGTGGGCAAATTGTGAATTCGTGTTTATCTGGGCTATAGTAGGCATTAGGTCCATTGCAGATACCAGCAAAAAGGTTACCTTCCGTCGGTTCCATATATTTTATTCGCTCAACGCGATATATGAGGTTATCTATTTCAGCGTAAGCGATTCATAAAGGGTCCTGTTCACTGAACGGTCGGGCGTGACACGATGAGTGCGGCGAGACGCTCAAAATCCTCGATGGACTGAGCTCGGGGCACTTCATCAAAAATTTGCCTGAGTATACTCGCAGGATCCTTCCCGTTGAGCTTGGCCGTGACAATGATACTGTAGAACAGACTTGAGGCCTCCGCCCCATCGACGGAATCAGAAAAGAGCCAGTTCTTGCGGCCGATGGCGAAGTTCTTGATCACCCGCTCGGCAAAGCCATTGTCCATCTCGAGATGACCACCCTTAAGATAACCAGTGAGGTAATCGTACTCGTTGAGGAAGTAATTGAGCGCCTCGCCGACCTTACTCCTGGGCGGGACCCTGCGCTGAGCCGCCTCGGCCCAAGACTTAAACTCCTGCC
>JAPKGD010000352.1 GCA_026648125.1 Bdellovibrionales bacterium
TCCGTGGGTACAGCAAAACGACGAAATGGACTGCGGTCCGGCGTGTTTATCAATGATCTCGGAATATTATGGTAACTCACTTCCCGTGCAATATTGGCGATCCCAACTCAGCACAAATGCAGATGGAACCTCACTCTTTGATTTGAGCTTGATAGCAGAAAAGAATGGATTCTCAAGTCACGCACTTGCTGCAGATACTGTGGAAGATATTGATCATTCAGCCCTTCCGGTCATTGTACTTCGTAAGTACCATTACATGGTTCTTTACAAAATTAAAAAGGATTACGTGGTCGTCGGGGATCCTGGGTTGGGTATTCGGCGTGTGTCCTTTGAAACTTTCAACGAGGGAATGGAGCCGGCCTACCTATTTCTGAGGCCTGGACCAGACTTTTTTAAGAATCAGGCACCGGCAGCCCCTTATGATCACTTTTTTAGGCTGGCGTTCGAATTTAAAAGAGAACTCCTATTGGCATTGGCGACTTCGTTCTTAATGGTCGTCTCATCTCTGGTGCCCCCTGTTCTTACGCAATTTCTGATGGACGATGTGTTGTCCGCCCGCGATTTTGAACTGTTTAAAGTCTTGATATATGGTCTGATTGGATATGTGGTTTTTGGTGCAATTTTAACTCGTGCGAGGGCGTACTACACACAGTTCATCGCAATCAAATTTGATTTTCTTGCTAAAAGTGCGCTTCTTCAAAAAATGATGTCTCTGCCATTTGGCTATTTTGCCGTCCGCCACATAGGAGACTTTACTCGAAGGATCCAGGAATTCGAAAAATTCAGATCATTTCTGACAACGACAGCCCTACAGGTAGTCCTCGGAATGGTTTCAATTGTGGTCTATTTAGGCTTTCTTTTTGCCTACAGCTGGAAAGTCGCATTGGTCGTACTGGTACTGGCTCCGCCCTTCTTGATTATTTCGATGTTCTTCTCTCGCAGGATGACTCTTTTGTATGCGGAATATTTTTCTAATCAGGCTGAGCAAGATGCATATTTATACGATATTGTCGATGGGGCCCAGTCCATTAAAGGTGTCAGTGGGGAATTGGCTTCGAGACGTCGCTTTGAGGAAAAGATGGCCAAGGCTCTTAAGGCCAGATACGGTTTCGAGATGACCGGAGTCGCCCTCGGTGGATACGTGGAGGGATATTTTCAGGCGGCACGATATGCTGTGCTGGGGGCGGCGGTCTATCTTGCCTTAAAACAGGAGCTCTCTCCAGGTCAGGTGGTGGCCATTTCTCTCCTGGTTACAGAGGTCCTTTCGCCGTTTCAGAAAATTGCTTTTCAGTGGGCCGATTTTCAGGAAATCAAATCAGTCTTGACGCGGTTGAATGACATTTTTCTTGCGACCTCTGAAAAGCGCCAGGTTGGAACCGTAGCAAAGGAAAGTCTGCGGGGAGAAATTGAATTTAGAGATGTTTGGTTTCGCTATGGAGGCGAAGGCAGTGATTGGGTTCTTAAGGGCATTTCATTTAAGGTCCAGGCGGGGTCGAGAGTTGCTATCGTCGGGCCAAGTGGTTGTGGCAAATCAACATTGTCTTACCTTATCAATAGGACCTATGAGGCTCAAAAGGGCCAGGTCCTTATTGATGGTAAGGATGTAAGAGATTACGATATAGACTGGTTAAGACAACAAGTTGGCGTGCTCTCACAAAATGCCCATCTCTTTCTCGGGAGCATCAGAGAAAATATCGCCTTTTCAACACCTTACTCCACAGAGGAGCAGCTTGCTGAAGCGGCAAATACGGCCGACGCGCTCGAATTTATTGAAAAGCGCCCATTCAAGTTTGATTCATTTGTGCCTGGTCGTGGATTTGGCTTTTCGGGTGGTGAAAAGCAGAAGTTATCTATTGCAAGGATTCTCTATCGAAAGCCGCAGGTTTTAGTTCTTGATGAAGCCACATCTGCAATGGATGGAATCTCTGAGAAGAACTTTATGGACCGTCTTAATTCCTGGGGCAAAAAGAGAACTATTTTGAGTATCGCGCATAGGTTATCCACGGTGCTTTATAGTCAAACAATTATTCTGATGAATGAAGGTCGTATCGTCGAAGTGGGCGATTATGCCTATCTAGCTGAGAATTCAAAGTTGTTTGCAGCGATGTTTAATACCGATCGCTTCAATTCGGATTCAAATGACGAGGAGGCAGCATGAGCGGCGAAGGCATGCAGTCTCGAGAATTCAAAATGAGCTGGCGCACGATCGTATTTTTGAAAGAGCCGAGTTCATTAGTTTTTAATTACACCATCTTAATATCCCTACTGGTTTTCTTTTTGGGTGGATTCTTTGGCTTCTTTATTTCAGTGCGTGACACCATTAAATCTCCGGCCACTGTAGTCGCAGATCTTGGAATGAGGAGTCTTCAGGCACCTCAGCGTGGGGTTCTCATCCAGAATGTGAATGAAAACAGTCTGGTTAAAGAAGGTGATCTCATCGCCTACATTCAAACGAGTGGAGGCTCGAGAGAGAGCCTACAGGGAATGGTGAAAATTCTGGAAGATCTCGTCAATATAGGTAATACCAATTTTCAGGGTTTGCTTAATCGATTGGAGCAAGCCATTTCGAGCGTGAACCTAAATTTGCTTGATGGAGAGGCAAGTGAAACTGTTCAACAGCTTGTTTCAGACATTGAGACCTACAAAAATTCACAAAGGACCCTGATCGCTGGAAATTTAAACGAGACGAGATCTCTTGTAGAGGTCCAACGAAAGAGCAAGGCTAAATTGCGATCTTTGAAATCCGGCAAATTGAAAAATGAAATGAGATACTTTGTTGAGAGTGTAGAGAATGAGCTGAGTGAGACGGAATCTAAGATTGCCCAAATTAATTCAAGCTATCAGCAGCGGCTCGAAGCCTCCAAACAAACGTTGTTGAATTCTGTTCGGAGAGTTTTTGCAAGACTGCAGGGTATATCGAAAGGTCTTGAGATTCGTGCGCCAATCGCTGGACGAATCTTTAGGTGGCACAAACAGAACAAATCAGAAGTAGTGCCGTCGGATTTGGTCGTAGAGATACTTCCCGGTGATTCAAGGCCGGCGCTTGAGATACATGCCGAGCAAAGACACTTACCGAAGGTAAAGGTTGGACAATTCGTTACGTTGAAGTTGGATTCCTTTCCTTATGAACGATATGGATTATTTTTGGCTCGGGTGGAGGAAGTCAAGAACGTCA
>JAPKGD010000353.1 GCA_026648125.1 Bdellovibrionales bacterium
ACTGGGAACGGATCTTCATCGTCTCCTCCAGCAACTTCGTCTCAACCCCACGCTGTCTATAGAGGCACTCGTCAATAGAATGTTTGTCGATCGTAAGGATGAAATTCTAGATGCCGTCAATTTTGTGCGAGGCCAGAGCAATCCACCAATGGCGGAGTTGTTAAAATCTGGAAATGCGGAGTGGGGTTTTCAAGTTCAATTTCCTCAGGCCATTTTGGAGGGGCAAATTGACCTGTGGGGCATTGTCGATGGCCAATTGTGGTTGATCGATTACAAAAGCGGTGACCCTTCTCATGTGGCCAAGGCTTTTGATCAGCTTGAAATCTACGGCTTAGCTCTTCGCCGAATGGGGTATGAACAGCCCGCCCATCTTGCGGTCATTTATCCGTTTGCAGAAAAAGTGGAAATGAAAAAACTCAATGAATCTGTTGAGATTCTTAAAAAGTATCCAGCTCTATCAGGGCTTAGTGAAGACAAACTGGGATGAACCCAGGGTGCTCGTGAGGATCAACTTTGCATCACTCGATTCAACAACGCTGGTTGGAACTTTGAATGAAATCTCGTAAGCCGTGCTAAACCGATCAAAGTACGGGAACAGCTTTCGAATTTCAGCCTCCTTTTCAGTTGAGCGCTTGACCTCAGCATTGTATCGTTTGCCGTCGATCTCGAGATAAATCTTCCAAATGGAAGTGCCCAGGTTGAGATCATCATAATCACTATCTGGCGTATAAAAGCGCATAAAAAACTGGGTGGAGCTGGCCATTTCTTGAAACGCTCGGTCTCTCTCGCTCTGTAGCTTTGCCGAATCCCATTGTTGAAATTCACCAAGTCGAACCACTCCAGCCGTCCTGAGAGCGGTATTTAGAAATGTGACCTGAGCCTGGAAGGTTTGGTAAAAGCCGTCGTATTGATTGGCGGAACGGGTCATTTTTTTTATGAGGTTCCCGTATTCCGAATCGGATAGTCCGCCCGGAAGTGTTGATCGGGTGGTCGCACAAGAGATAGAAAAAGCCAAAAGACTAAAAACCAAAAATCGCATCATACTGTCACCTGAAAGCGGCTTAAAAATTTTCTTAAATCGGAGAAGGCTTGCTCGCGGTCGAGATCGTTGTAGATCTCATGATAGCTCTCCGGGTAAATCTGCATGACATTTCTTTTGTCAGGAAATTTTGCAAAGACTTCTTGTTCGGCACGAGTACTGACAATTCGATCAACGCCAGCCACTTGTAACAAAACGGGCAATTGAAGCGACTCCGCGCGTTTTTGAACTTTTTCAGCGCCTTCAATAAGGCCAAGGTAAACGGCCGGCGAGATCTTGTCGTGCCGGAGAACGTCCTGGCCGTAGGCTCGAACCATCTTCTCGTCCCGAGAAAGATCTGTGTACTTAATTTCGTTATGAAGAGTGAGACTCGGAAACCATCGATAGGCGAGTCGTGCCGCTTGGTCCTTGAGCATAGGGACGGGGACTGCAATTCCAAAGGCCGGACTACTTAAAACGAGAGCTGTGACCGGCGGGGATTGCCAATCTAAAATAGTGAGGGTGGTAACCAGTCCGCCCAAAGAATGTCCAAATAACACCAAGGGGGCGGCCTTCTGTGCACGCTCTTTAACGATGAGTTCGACAAATTGGCGCAAGGAATCGGTGTACTCGCGAAAGCTTCCGACATAGCCCCGCTTGCCCGAAGATCGTCCATGTCCAGGAAGGTCCCACCCATAAACTTCCCAACCTTCGGCCTGAAGTGTTTTAGCGAAAGGGTGATAGCAGTCAGAATGTTCGGCGAGCCCATGGGTCACCACCAGAGTGCCGCGCGCAGCTTGGACCGGCCATAGCTGGTAAAAGATCTCGGTTTGATTAGATGTTCGAAAAGAACCCTCAAAGCGACTGGACATCATGGCCATCATGAAATTATTGGCTCTACGGGTCAAGGAGCATTGTCGTAGAGGTAAACTCTGAGATAGACTTTTTTCATGCGTTGGCTTGCTTTCCTCATTATTTTTGTGCCCTGCTTGGCCTGGTCCCAGCCTGATGAGAATTTGAACGATGATGAAGCACGTAAAGCTGAATCTGGACAGAATGTCGGTTACGAGGCGGGATTTTTTTTGGGCAATTTACTTCCGAATCAAATCGGAGGCGTAACAGAAATTACCGGACTCGGCGGAGCACGGGGTGGCTATAAAATGGGCCATAACGCTTTTGCCGAAGCGGCCTTGTATACTGGCAACGGCTCTGGCGCGGAATGGAAAAGTGCAAGCGCGAGCCTGCGAATGGATATCCCAGTCGAAACTTTAGTAGGAATGGCTTACTTGGGCCCGGACATTGTCTACTACAAGGGCGCTGGATCTTCGAGCGCCAAAGTCATCTTTGGCGGGCATGTCGGTGGCGGTATTCAAGCCCTCATCGGTGGAATCACTTGGTTTCGTGCAGATATGAAATTTGGCTTTTCGCCGGGAACTTCTCTTTTTATCAGTTTTGGTTTCGTCTTCCGTATGCCCAATGGGGGCAGCGGCGGCGCGGACTAGGCTTGCTTAAAAAAGTCCTAAACCGTCTGTGGCCGCTAAGACAGTGTCTTGGGCATTTGGTGATGCCTCGGGGTAATCGAGGCTATAGTGAATTCCTCTCGATTCTTGACGACGTAAGGCGCATTGAACCGTAAGTGCCGCCACTAAGGCGAGGTTTCTCAGTTCAATGATATCTGGGTGAGTTTTAAAACTGTTTTCATAGTCATGGACCTCCCTCAAAATCGCAGCAAGGCGTCGTTCCGCACTCTTTAGGCGACGATTCGAGCGAACGATACCAACGTAATTCCACATCAAGCGGCGAATTTCATCCCAGGAATGAGAAACGACCACCAGCTCATCTGCATCTGGCTTATCTTCTTTGGTCCACCTTGTGGAGGTCTCTAAGAGTGGCCAATGTTCCAATTTGGCCTCAATTTGGAGTGCGCAATTATGGGCCATGGCAACGCACTCAAGCAGAGAATTTGACGCCAATCGGTTGGCGCCGTGAAAGCCCGTGCACGATGTTTCTCCAATTGCAAAGAGCGATTCAATATCGGTTTGCCCATGGACGTCTGCAACCACTCCACCACAGAGGTAGTGTGAGTCGGAGATCGAAACTCGTGTGGTCGCGCATGAAGCCGAGGTATCTCTCGACATCGCGCAGCGGCTGG
>JAPKGD010000354.1 GCA_026648125.1 Bdellovibrionales bacterium
CGATCGAACTCCTCGTCGCTGACGAAGTCGTTAGCCAGTGGCCGGTCCTTGGGGCGCAGTTTGGCATGCGTCGGCTGCGCAACAGTCGGGCGACGATGGAGATCGAACCCCTGGTGATGGGTCATCCCGGGTTCGCCAAACGACGACAACCCCGCAGCGATGGCATTGTTGCTGCGCGGCTCCAAGCGGACGTTGTAGGGGGGGTCGGTATTGACCAGGTGAATCGGCGCGCCGTCGAGCAGGCGATCCACGTCGGCCACGGATTCGCTGTCGCCGCACATGAGCCGGTAGTCGCCCAGAATCCAGATGTCGCCGGGCTGGGTGATGGCGTCATCGGGCGGCTCGGGAACGGCGTCGGGATCGGTGAGCCCTTCCTTGATCTCGCCGCCGAGAAGCTTCGCCAGGTCGTCCTGGTCAAACCCCAGCCCGCCTTTAAAACTGAAGTTGCCTCTGACGGGCAATACGTCATTTCTGTAGATGGACTAAATCAAAATGGCGAGGTGATTGCGAAAACAAGCGAAATGATTGTTAACGTAAAACCCTCCCCTCAACTTCCAGCTCCAATACTTGCAGAAGGTCAGCCTGATCCACTGAAAGCATTAAGAAGTGGTCGAATTGACTTAAACTGGTCTCAGGTGGATGGAGCAAAAGAGTATGTTCTGGAAATCAAAACCGCAACTGGCGAATCTGTCCGGGTGGAGACTTCGTCCGGCAATCAGCATCAAGTGAAAAAGCTTCTTCCAGGAGATTATAAGGTCACTGTCCGAGGCATAGATAAAACTGGACGTCGAGGTCTTGCCTCCTCTGAACGGCCACTCGTTGTGCCTCCGGTCAGCGATGTTAGCGCACCGACTATGAAGAGGATAAAGGTAGAATAAATTGTTTAAAACAGCGCCGCTTCGATTTTTCATCTTTGTTTCTTTTACGGCATTCGCTGTGTGCCTAGGTGATTCTGTTTGGGCTGCGGAGGCCCAGATCAAACGGACTCTGACGATGGAATGGGATCGGGTTCCAGGGGCTACGGGATATGATCTTGAAGTGACTCGGATTCTAAAGAGTGGAAAGAGAAAAAAACCTCTATTCTTCAAGTCGAAAAAGCCGGCATGGGCTGGTCGAGTTGTCGCCGGTCGATATGAAGTTCGCCTCCGTACGTCTGACTCTCGAGGAGTCGCGGGAGAATGGGGTCCGCCCATTGAGGTTTGGGCCCGCCTGACCAATCCCACTCCGACCGCTCCCAAGGCCGATGAAAAGATAATTACAAAATCCGACGACTCTGCAGACATCAAATTGACTTGGGATAAAGCGCAAGGCGCACAAGCCTATTGGCTCGAGGTTCGTGTGGCTGGCGGAGATATTGTATTTGCAGATGTTGTTCGAAGCTTGGACAGAAAACTATCGCTTAAGGTTGCAAAAGAATATGAGTGGCGCGTAGGCACGCTCATGCCTGAAGAAGAAAAGCGTGACCTCGAAGATATGCCTTTTCAGTCCTTCTCACTGATCGGTGAGCCCTTAAAGTCCCCCTCCATCGAAAAGCCTGAAAGCAAATTCGTCACTGAGCTTGAATGGAGTCGGCCAAATTTTGCTGAAACGTTTAAGTATCGCCTTGAACGCAAGGGGGTAAAGGGCTGGGAAAAACTTGAGGAAACCGACCAGAGTTCTTCTTCCAAGCTACTTATCGATCCCAAATACAATGGTGGACTATGGCGATTAACAGTAACTGCCCAAGGAACTCTACGGCAGCCCTCAAAGGCTGAAAGCCTCGAATTTTATGTTTATGAAGGACTCCGCACGCCAGAGGCGATCAATCGCGCCAAGCTTCGTGAAGCAATTGAACGCGAATACGATCGGTTGTTTATAGCGAATTATTTGATTAGCTCGATTGACTATTATGGACGAAACTACAATACAAGAAAGAGTGCCAACTTTTCAGCGCTCACAGGAACTGGACAATTGGGTCTTGGTTATATTCCTAACCGGAAAAACTGGGGCGTGATTGGCAAGGCTGACCTCAGCGGAATGGTCATAGGTCAGAAAAACCACCTCTTTTATTCTGGCGAATTACAGGGTGTTTGGCGCAAATACATTTGGGAAGTCACCCAACTGAGGGTCTATGCCGGCGGATTTGCCCGCCAGCTTCCAGAGGCGGTCCGACTTGGGGATGGTAGCTTGAGAGTGCAAGATGTATCAGCGCTAGGGCCTCACGCTGGTCTTCAGTTCTGGCACCCATTTACTTATCGATTGGGTATGCAGATCAACATACAAGCCCTCAGTTCTATGATGGCAATAAAGACACCCAGTGGCCGAGGAATTTCGCCAACCTTTTCTTATCAACTTGGAGTCATGGGCTCCTATAAACTCCGGGACAATATCACTGGATTTGCGGGATATGCCTATCGAGATGATCAATTGAGTTACGAAGCAAAACCGTTTGATGGATCGGACCCCGAGAATTTGGCCACATCGGGGGATATCAACTCGGTGTCGATTAAGGGGCATTATTTGAATTTGTTGCTTGAATGGGGCTTCTAGAAACTGCCTCATTTATCTGTTGAAAATTGAAGTCCGAGATCCTGATTTCTGGCCCCGATATTGCCAATCAAAGAGCGAAATGATCCACCGTTGCCCCCAAAAGATGAAGCAAATTCCCGGCGTCCGATACTTCGTCCGATATGGACGATACTATCGCCGCTCCGACCGAAAGTGGATCCAGAGATACAAGTGCGCCCTTTGCAACAAGCACTTTTCTTCCGCTTCTGGTTCTCCCTGCTATCGCCAAAAAAAGCGTCAAATCAACGGTAAAATTCTTCATCTCATGGTTTCAGGAGTTTCGATGCGTAGGACCGCAAGACTTCTTAAAATTAGCCAAAATACTGTCGCCCAAAAGCTTCGGTTTCTAGGTGAACGTGCAAGGTTAACAAATCATCGCCAGAGACTTAAATTGAAAGACATCAGAGAAGTTCAATTTGACGATCTAGAAACTTTTGAACATAGCAAACTAAAACCAATTTCCGTGACTTTAGCAGTAGAAAAGCACAGTCGAACTATTCTCGGGTTTGAAGTCTCGAGAATGCCGGCGAGCGGGCTACTTGCAAAGAAATCCATCAGAAAATATGGATTAAGACAAGATCAAAGAGCGTCCGGCCGAGACCGACTCTTT
>JAPKGD010000355.1 GCA_026648125.1 Bdellovibrionales bacterium
GATGGCGGTGCTGCTGCTGGTCGTCTACAGCGCCATCAACAACATCATCGAAAACTGGGTCGCGCCGCGCTTCATGGCGGAAGAGCTGGGCATTTCCAGCCTGTTCATCTTCCTCTCGCTAATCTTCTGGACGTGGGTGCTGGGGGCGGCGGGGGCGCTGCTGGCGGTCCCGCTCACCCTGCTGGTGAAGATCATGCTGCTGGAAGCCGAACAGGGGGCGCGCGGGCTGGTCGCGCTGATCAGCGAGGGAAAGCTGGAAACCGCCGACGCGCCGGAAGCGTGACGCCGCCGGGGGCGCTGTGGTACGATCAGGCGCAGGCAGGCATGACGGCGAAAGAGGGCGGCATTGACCCACAAAACCTTCGGCTACTTCGATCTGCTGGAGACCTTCCCGAAGCCGGGCTGCGCCGTCTGCAACCTGCTGCTGCGCGACACTCACGCCTTCCTGGATTCGATCATGTACGAGTACGTGATGGATCCCGAGACTCAGAACAAGTTCCGCGACAGCCGGGGTTTGTGCGACCAGCACGGCTGGCAGATCGCCCAGATGGGCAGCGGGCTGGGAGTCGCCGTGCTGTACGAACGGGCGCTGGGCGACCTGTTGGAGACGCTGAACGCGGCGGCGAAAGGGACCACCCGGTCGGGCGGACTGTCGCGTTTGCGTGGGGGCAAAGAGGGGACCGCCCTCGCCGACGCACTGGAGCCGTCACAGCCCTGTATCGCCTGCAAGCACCTGACGGAGAGCGAAGCCCGCTACCTCAAAGAGATCAGTCAGCTGATTTTTTCTATTAAGTCCGGGATTGGCCTTACAAATCGGAGAAACACCGAATTTCCCATCACTTGAATTCCATCAAATTTTGCTTCCGGTGATTTTAAATTCTCTATGCCAACAAGATATTCAAAAAGACCCGATTTAGAGTCTTGAGAATGCATTAAAAACGCCACTCTATTCCAGTTACTGCGCACAGCCTCGGCTGTAATTGGATCCCCGTTTTCAAATGTCAGACCAGACCGAATCTGGAACTCCCAAGTTCTAAAATTATCGGATTGGCGCCACTTCTCTGCCAAGACCGCGGTTGGTCCATGAGCACCATAGAGCGAAACCACTCCAGCAAAAACTGAACGAAAAGTAATATGGTGGGCAAAGGCATCATAATCCATGGGGTCAGTGGAGTAGGGCTTGTTTCTTAACCATACGTGAAGTTCGGATGGTGTTAATCTATTTGAGTGAGAAGCAGAGGACACGAGGATGCCACCAATCAAAGTAAAGAGACAAAGAACAAAAAGTAAAAAGAGTGTTCTGTTTTGTCTAAAGGTTTCAAACAAATTAAATTTTGAGCTTAATTTCTGAATTTCCACCGCTGACTTCAAGTTGATCGGAAACAGTGTGTTCAACGACTACTGTCTTAGAGGGTTCTTTCACAAAGAAATGTTGAATTAGAATTGATAAAGCTAGAAGAAGAATCTTCATAAATTTTTCCTTATTTAAGGTCGCAATCCTCAGTAGAAATAGCCGAAACCAGAAGCTTATATCTCGCGCCTTAGAATTGAGCAATGTGACCAATACACTAATTTTAATTTACTCAATTTCTGCCCAAAAGGGTTGGGGTCATTGGAATTTTTGTAGACTATTTGGAAATATTTGGATGGTACTTGAGCTCGTGAATCAGTCAGGGGAAACATTCCGAGGAGTCTCTGTTTGGATTAAAGAATCAATTGTAATACGGTTCAATATCATTCGGGGTAAACGAATAAGCAAAATGGAGTTGCATGTTCATAATCAAAAGGTGGATTCCGACCGCTTCGATTTTAGTAGCCCTCCTCACAGCCTTGGTACTGGCGGGCGCATTGAGATTCTACCTCACCCATTCGGCGGAGCAGTTCGCGCAGGATTTTCAGAGGCAAAATTTATTTGAGATTAACTCCATCGACACGCTCAAGCTTACCGCGAGATTAAATGCTCTGGCCGATTCAATGAACTGGGTATGCATCGAGGCCAGTCATGGTGAGAGATATTTTTTTGAGCGACGAAACGCGAGTTGTGAGACCGGTCTTATTAAGCAACGAGCGGATATCCATGTTCCGCAAGCGGACGACCTAAAAATAGCATTCACGGTGCGCCTTCCTCAGGCTCTCGAATTTGGTGCGATCCTATTTTTCATTCTTCAGGGCGGACTGCTCGTTACACTCATTACTGTGGCGAAGAGGGAGGAGCGCCAGCTCCTCAAGGCAGAAAAAGCACTTGTGGATTTGGCCACGCAAACTGCCCACGACCTGCGCTCTCCTCTCTCAGCCCTCCAACTGTTGACCACCCAACTCCAATCGGAAAAGGGCGAAACTATCCAGCAATTTAAAACCATTGCGCAAAGAATAGAAAAAATAGCTGAGGGCTTGGTAAAGACGGCGAAGTCGGCACGTTGGGCTCAGTACAAAGAGCCCTTAGAGGAACCCGCATCTCGACTGTGTGATCTGGTTGAAAGCATCAATTCGGTGGTCGCTGAGAAGAGGCTCACTCATGGAAGTACAGATCAAGTGCACCTAGAGGTCGCCTCCGCAGCGCCCTCGGCGGCTGCCCTCATAGATCCCACGGAGTTAGCCCGAGCTCTTTCGAATCTCATACAAAATTCCTTTGAAGCCCTAGGCGCAGGGGGTGGAGTGGTTAGAGTTTTGCTCGAAAGACAGGGTTCAGAGTGGATTATCTCGGTGATCGATAACGGGCCGGGTATCCCTAGTGAAATTTTGAGCCAACTCGGCACCAAAGGGGCGTCATTTGGCAAGGATTCGGGTCAGGGTTCAGGCCTCGGAATTGGTCTCTATCATGCGAAAAACACGCTGGAGAGCGCCGGGGGGCGCCTTGAAATTCGTTCTCGCCCCTTTGAAGGCACCACAATTCGGCTTTGCATCCCGGCGTCACCGACTTTGACGGCTTGAGATTCCCAAAGTAGACTCTGGCCCTATGAAACCAGTTATTCTCAGTGGCGGCAGCGGGACTCGGCTTTGGCCTGTTTCGCGCGCCAACTACCCCAAGCAATTTTGTGATTTTTATGACCGATCATTTTTGCGAACGACTGTAGATCGTCTCAAAGAGTTTGGCACTCCCATGATCGTCACCGTTAAAGAAATGGAAGCTCTCACCAATCGCTTGGGTAAAGAGG
>JAPKGD010000356.1 GCA_026648125.1 Bdellovibrionales bacterium
TGCAGGCCGTGTTCACCTCGATCAACCCGAGGCACGTGTGCTGCTTGTGCGCCGGGCAGAGACCGCAGTCGAGGGGGCAGCCGTCCTTCACCTCGGTCTGGAGCTCGAGCGGCAGCGTCCCCGACCGCGGCGCTCATCACGCTCGTGCTCTTCGGCGGTCTGACGGGGGTCGTGTTCATCACGCGCAAGGATTTCTCGTTCCTGCGGGGGATCCTGGGGATCGCGACGTTCGCGGCCATCGGCGTGATCGTCGCGAGCATCCTCTTCGGCTTCACGCTGGGCACGATCTTCAGCGGCGCGATGGTCCTGCTCGCGGGCGGATACGTCCTCTATCGCACGTCGAACGTGCTGCACCACTACCGCACCGACCAGCACGTCGCCGCGGCGCTCGAGCTCTTCGCCGCCATCGCGCTCCTCTTCTGGTACGTCCTGCAGATCGTGCTGAGCCGCGGCCGCCGCTGAGTGATAGGCGGGGGGACGTGCGTGACACTTCACGTTCGTCGCGTATTTGGGCATCCTCCGCGCATGCGCCTTCGCGCCGTGGTGTTCGCTGCTGCCCTCGTGGCGGGCTGCAACACCGTCGACCTCGGCGACAACTTCACGCAAGGGGAGGTCGCGGTGAACGACGACTTCTTCTACTGCCGCGTGCAGCCGGAGGTGATCTCCGCGTTCAGTCGTCGGCACTTGAAAATTCTGGCGGAACGGTGTGTGGCCCCAAAAAGGTTTTAATAATCTTTGGACCTTTTAGAGAGCTTGCCACCTTGAGGCACTTCAATTCCGAATCTCGCGAAAGTCCATAGCCCGATTTGATTTCGACGACAGTTACCCCTTGCTGAACAAAGCGGTTGACCCGCTCCTGAGCCAAATCTTTTAGCTTTTGCGGAGAGGCCTTTCTGGTCATGGCCATCGTTTTCTTAATGCCCCCACCTCGGGCTGAAATTTCTTGGTAAGAAGCACCCAAGTTTCGAGCCTCAAATTCGTCTTGTCGCTCGCCCGCGAAGACCAGATGGGTATGACACTCTACAAATCCGGGAATGACGGTTGCCCCTTTAAGATCAACTTCCGTAACTCGCTTTAAACCCAGCTGACGCAGTTTCGCTGTCAGCTGTGAGTTCGGACCCGACCAAACGATCTTGGATCCACTCACAATGAGTGCCGCATTTTTTATCAACCCTAGATCGTCGTCCTGAACTCGGCGCCCATCTTTTTTTACCACGCCACTTAAAGTCAGAAGCTCCCCAATATTTCGAAAGACCTTGGCACCTAAAGCCACAATGAACGAACTCCCCGCTCTTTAGCTGTTGCCTTCGCATCCTCATATCCCGCATCAACGTGACGAAAGACACCCATGGCCGGATCAGCGGTCAAAACGCGTTCGAGTCTTTCTGCCGCCGCCTGGGTCCCATCGGCCACAATCACTTGGCCTGCATGCAGGCTGTAGCCCATCCCGACTCCTCCACCATGATGGAAGCTCACCCAGGTTGCGCCACAAGCCGTGTTCACCAGCGCATTTAATATCGGCCAATCTGCCACCATATCAGTACCGTCTTTCATCGCTTCGGTCTCTCTGTTGGGCGAAGCAACTGAGCCACAATCGAGGTGATCTCTACCGATCACTATGGGCGCCTTGACTTTGCCACCGGCCACCAACTCGTTAAATTTAAGTCCGGCCTTTGCTCTTTCACCATACTCCAGCCAACAAATTCGCGCGGGCAGACCTTGAAATGCAATTCGCTCCTGCGCCATATCCAACCAACGTTGTAAGTGAGCTTTATGCGGAAACAACTCTCTCACCGCCTGATCAGTCACATAGATATCCTCTGGGTCGCCCGAGAGCGCAACCCAACGAAAAGGTCCGCTTCCCTTACAAAACAATGGGCGAATATATTCCGGAACAAAGCCAGGAATATCGAAGGCATTGTGAACGCCCTCATCTTTTGCCACGGCCCGAATGTTATTTCCGTAATCAAATGTGATCGCGCCCTTCTTTTTAAGCTCAAGCATTCCTTGAACATGTCTTGCGATGCTTGCGCGTGATCGTCGCAAATAATCTTTGGGGTCCTTGCGTCTCAACTCCGCGGCTTGCTGAACGTCATAACCTTCTGGGATGTACCCATTTAATGGATCGTGGGCCGAAGTTTGATCGGTCAGCAGATCGGGAACAAAACCTCGATCCGCCATTTCGTGTATTATGGTGGCCATGTTCCCCTGAAGTGCAATTGACTTCGCTTTGCCTTCCTTCTTGTAGAGAGCAACCATTTTAAGTGCCTCGTCGAGATCCTTCGCCTGTTCGTCCACATATTTTGTCTCAAGCCGACGCTGAATTCGCCAAGGGTCCACTTCAACGGCCAACACGACCGCGCCCGCAAAAACTCCTGCCAAAGGCTGAGCTCCGCCCATACCGCCAAGACCCGCCGTAAGAATAACCTTACCTTTCAGATCGCCGTCAAAATGACGACGTCCGGCCTCGGCAAAGGTTTCGTAAGTACCTTGCACTATTCCTTGAGTGCCAATGTAAATCCACGAACCCGCAGTCATCTGCCCGTACATCATCAGGCCCTTTTTCTCGAGCTCATCAAAGACTTCCCAATTGGCCCACTTGCCCACCAAATTCGAATTGGCGAGCAAAACGCGAGGCGCATCTGGATGAGTTTTTAATATGCCGATTGGTTTGCCGGACTGAACCAAAAGAGTTTCATTGTTTTCCAAACTCTTAAGTGCTTCCAAAATGCGATCGTAAGACTCCCAATCCCGCGCCGCTTTTCCTCTTCCGCCATAGACAATCAAGTGATCCGGATCCTCTGCCACATTTGGGTCTAAATTATTTTGAATCATGCGAAAGGCGGCCTCTTGCAGCCAGCCTTTACAATGGAGTTTAGTTCCCTGTGGGGCATGAATGGGGAGCTTTTTCATCTCAACGTTCTCCTTTAAATCTCAAGGTCACCGCAAGAGTCGTTGATGGCTCTCAACAATTCGCCGGAGCGAATGAGGCCCTTGATGGCATCAATATCTCGCGAAAAAACCCGATCTTCTTCTGCAAAAGGCACCTTGGAACGTACAATTTGATAAGCCGCCGCAACTCCAGCTGAGGCCTTGAGTGGCTTCAAGAAGTCCAAAGCCTGACTTGCACTCAAAATTTCCATGGCGAC
>JAPKGD010000357.1 GCA_026648125.1 Bdellovibrionales bacterium
CAAAGAGCGCCTTGGCACCGGCTTCACCGATCCGGTTCTCGAAGGTCCATACCGTGGTGCGGTCCGGGACATTGGTCGCGTTCGCCAGTCCGCAGAAGCGCTTGTAGCTCATGCGGTCGAGCAGTTGGTACTCCATCTGCTCGTCGGACAGGTTGTACAGACGCTTGAGCACCAGGATCCGCACCATGGTCTCGGTCGGGTACGGCGGACGCCCGCCCTGCGCGCTCACCGGGCGCGGCGCAACCTTATCCACCTCGGCCGCCAACGACGCAAAGTCGATGTGCGACTCGATGTCGGCCAGCGGGTCGCCCAGCGCGTCGAGCTTCTTGCGGTGATGCTCGTCGGCGAACAGGTCGGTCTTGATGGCGGTGCGTGGTTTCATCGGTGCAGGCTGCGGGGTTCAGGACGTCGTAATTTTATCAAGGGCGGGCGAGGCGGAGGTTTTTCGAGGCGCCCATCGGTAAAAAATAAGCCGACCGCAGCACTCAAAAAAGACTAGATTGCACATCTCCTGATCGCGCATTAGGCAAAGCAAGCCGCGCGAGGAACGAACCTTTACTAGCCATTGTCGAGTCGAGCTCTCCACGACGCACCAAAGAGACAAACAAGGCCGCTGATGCCGCCTGGCAGTTCAGTGATCTCTCCGGATTAAACTCAATGTCTGTGAACCCCTCATATGCGATGAGCTGCTCTGAAAGACTCGGCGACTCTTTCAATGCGTTCAGGTATAGCCAGTCGTAGAAAGCTGTGACAGGAATCAAGGGCCACCGCTCACCATTGAACTGGAAAGCAAGAAGATTTCCGCTCTTCGTCAGCCTAATGTCCTGCTTAGCCTCTCGGGCCGACCCACGAAGCAAGTCCAGAAACGGCCCACCTCCTTCAAAGCACTTTCCAGCTTGATAGGCGTTTTCTACCGATACGAACTCACCATCGGCAACACGAAGCTTGAGGTTAAATGCGCTAAGTTTAACTCCAAGCGGATTCTCCGACTTTGAGGATATTTCAAGTACCTTTCCATACCCTCTTACTGAGGCAGCCTCATGCAAGGATTGAATGGACTTCTGCTTCTGTGAAGCCGCGAAACCCGCATGCCATTTGAAATCGAGCTCGACACGCTCAATCAGACAACCAGGCTCATACGCAGGAACAAACAAAGGCCTAATTGCCATCTTCCCGCCCATAACTAAATCTAGGTTCGAACCAGATCGAGCCACTCTCTTCTATCGACATCCCAGACTCCCGTACAAAAATCGAGCGACAGAAAGTGTTTTATTAGTATTTCTGAGTTTATAGAGCTTTTCTTATAGTAAACATAGTCAGGATCATCAAACGGCGTCGAATAAGATTTTGGATAGATAACCGGAGGATTGCCAGATTCACAATCTCCACCAAAATCAACCAGAGAACTCCAATCTATCGCCAGAGCCTGAGGATGCAGACAAATATTCGAAGAAAATGAGGCGGCATTGCCTTGAGAGTAGCAAACCTCACCAAGAGACAGCGCCGAAAGCGAAAACCGAAGCCAAACCAAACTAGCCTTGAATCGAACACGTCGAAAGAAAAACGAATTCGGGATAAAACTTACCCTGACAGTATCCTGCCGCCTCAGCATCATATCACGACGAATTGACTCCTCGTTGGAGCTCAGCCAGACTTCACCGTCAGCCGCAATTAATGCTTCAACACCTTCATAACTCAAAAGCCCTTGCACTCTAAATATATTCTCCAGATTCCTAATGTCCGTGAAATGCCATAGGTGAGAGACCCCCTTTTGTTGAAGATAGCTTGCGGCACTTTGCCCCCTGGACCAACTGGGCTCGAGGCCAGGCTCTCCAGAGGCTATCCGACCCGCCCACTCCCCTAACCATCTCACGCGATTGGGAATTACATTACTGTTATATGAGACCCGGGCCGCGTGCTCCCTATCCATTTGCTCAACTGCAGATGCGCTTTGCGGGATATCGACCATGTAGCCTTGAAATGGGATAACTCTGGTCTCCCTTTCTCGCAGCTCCTCCGCCCTCAGGCGAGCGGCCGCCTCAGCGGCTGCCCGTGAAGCTTCAGCGGCAGCTAGCAGAGCTTGGCGCTGCTGTCTTAAAGTCTCTGCAGCGACTTCTTCTGCAATCCTTTCTTCTTCAGCCCGTCTTTCTGCTTCGACGCGCCACAGTTGGACGCGCTCGAGAAGGCCGTTCGGAAGCTCCACTTGTGGAAGCATGCCACTCTTGAACGCATCGAGATTGAACTTTGCGAACTTCTTCTCCCCCGGGAAGAAAACACCGAACAGCGGCGACATTCCTGAGCGCGGCGTCACCGACTGGATGGTACCCACTCCATACTTCGCATGATGCACCGGCAGCTGTAGACAGCCGAGTGCCGCGCCCGGGCAGTCTTTAATAAAACCATAGAACTCAAGACCATTGATAGTGGCTGCAGGCGTTTCGGTTTGCATGCCTTCCCTCGGGAGTACCTCGTTACACACGTGTAATGAGTTGCGATACCGTTAATTTGTTTAGCCAGAAGATCACGCCGGTCAACTCCTGAATTTTGTGATCACAAGAACCACGTCGCCACATGATTACCATTTCATGTTGATCGCGCAGATAATAAGAACAACGAGTCAACTATTTGGGCTCAATATGCCTAAACCCCTTTCCCTGGAAATCGGATCGAGCGGCAATTCGAGAGACGGCGAGGCCGCTCAGGGTAGGCTAATGAGGTCACCAATCCAAACCCTCCAGGGGAGCGGGCGAAACATTGTTGAACTGATACTAAGTTTCCCATAAGTAGTGTCATGTGAGCGATAATATGGCCTATGAAATGCAAACGACTTTCCGACGGCCGAGCTCTCGATCATCACACCTTGCAGGTCATGCGGCAGCAGGCCGTCAAAGCGGTACGTGACGGGCAGACGGTGCAAAGCGTCGCGGCGGCGTATGGCGTGAATGAGCGCAGCGTTTTCCGGTGGCTCGCCGATTTTGCCAATGGCGGACAGAACGCATTGCTCGCCAAGCCGATTCCGGGACGCCCGAGCAAACTCAGCGCCGAGGAGCTTTCGTGGATTGCCAATGCGGTTCGTGACCACAACCCGCAGCAGTTCAAGTTCGAGTTCGGCTTGTGGACGCTGTCTCTGATCCGTCACTTGATC
>JAPKGD010000358.1 GCA_026648125.1 Bdellovibrionales bacterium
ACCGTCCTGGTAGTCGAGGATCTTCACCTGATAGCCCTCCTTCTCGGCCCACATGCGGTACATGCGCAGCAGCATCAGGGCCCAGTCGTTGCTCTCGGTACCGCCGGCGCCGCTTGTGATCTGCACCACGGCGCTCAGGGGGTCCTCCTCGGCGCTGAGCATGTTCTTGAACTCGAGCTCCTCGAGGGCATGGGCGGCCTTGGCGTACTGGGCTTCCAGTTCCTGTTCGCTCACCTCCTTGGCCTTGAAGAAGTCGAACATCACCTCCAGGTCGTCCAGTTCGCGGCCCACCCCCTGGTAGAGCTCCACCCAGCGCTTGAGCTCGCGGATCTTCTTCATGGTGGCCTGGGCCTTTTTCTGGTCGTTCCAGAAATCGGGGTCGTGGGTGTACTTCTCCTCCTCGAGGATCAGGCCCCGCTTGTCCTCGATGGCGAGGTAGCCCCGGAGGGCGTCGAGCCGCTCGCGGAGTTCGTCGATCTTTTCGGTGGTGATCATCCGGGTGGAGCGGCCGCGAAATTACGCCTTGCGGAGCAGGCCCCGGTTCAGATCGGGATGTCCTTGCCGGTGGCGTCCAGCACGCGGAAGTCGAGGTACTGACTGGACCCCTCGCCCACCACCTTCACCCACTTGCGCCAGCGCCACCACCACTTTTGGCGCACGCTGGGGAAGCCTTTGGTGAGGTAGGCGGCGATGAAGGGGTGCACCTGCAGGGTGAGGCCGCCGAGGTCCTTCTCCACCAGCAGATGGTTCAGGGCGTTCTCGATGGCGTCGATGATGAGCACGGGCGCGCCCACTTCGCCGGTGCCGCCGCAGGTGGGGCAGCTCTCGGTGGTATCGATCTCCGTCTCGGGGCGTACGCGCTGGCGGGTGAGCTCGATGACGCCGAAGCGCGAGGGCGGCAGTACGTTGTGCTTGGCCTTGTCGTCGGCCATCCCAATTCATGAATAAAAGTTGAAGCCAGAGTAAGATCCTCCCCTCTCAAATTCCGAAACAAAGTTTCTACTTTAATCGCGACGGGAATGGATGGAGTAAATTGGAGGGTCTCTTTGATGTCCACACCGAGGTATTTGAGATCTAGATTTTTTAAATACTCTGTGAGATCCGAAACAAATACGCCTTCTTTAATGCCAATGATGAGCTTGGGGCCTTGGCGGGTGTATTGCACTTCTGTATACGCTGCGGGGCCAGCCCCTCGCGGATAAATAATGAATCGATCAATGGCCCAAGTTTCTCGACGAAGAGTTTCTGGAAGTCTGCTGTATAATTGGATCAGTCTTTTTGCGTAATCTCCCTTGATGCGCTCGCAGCGGCGGGGCGAGAAATTTCTCCCCTTAAACAATTCGCCCGTCTGACAGACGCGTTGAAGAGGAAAGGACGGAGGGGCAGATGGCGATGAACTCGCCCCTGCTAATCCAGAAAATACCAAAAAAATAACCCCTAACAACTTCGCCATCCTGATTAGTCCAATGCCCCATAAGCCCAACAATGGTCATCACAAAAAGCCATTTTAGGACTGGCTCCTGTAAGATCTATCTTATTGCCAAAGAAAATTACAGAAGGCATCGCGATCCCATCGGATCTGTCCTTCCTAACGGGAGCTTAAGCCACAGAGATTTCAATGGAGTTGGCATCCCGAGTGCATTAGCCAACTCTGTGCAAATTCATTCTACCGTTGCTAAAATCCTCATTTTAACCTCCATTCTTCCTCTCGGGAGCTTATGGACTCGACCTGTCCAGGGTGCTACCCCCCCTTCGATTTGCGAAATTGTACTAGCCAAAGGAAAGCGATTTCACACCATCGCCGTGGTCCCGGATCCAGGCGTTCCAAACGGAGCGAGACTATATGGTGAGCTCGTGAGCTCGGAAGAATGGTACGCGGAAGGTTACGGCTTTCAACCTTATGTGCTTCAACTCCCCGTGCTTTCGGAACAACTGGGCATAGGTGTGTTGCCGCCAGTGCCCAACTCACCTGCCTCTGAGGAAAATGTCCGTTTAGGGGATGCAACGGGGTATCGTTTTTACTATCCCGAAGTGTGGACTCTCAACATACGCATGGACCAACTCGATGTGGATGGGCAAATCCCTATTCGCTTCCACCCCGTTCAAGGCCTTCTTTCAAGTCTCGAAGTTCTGATGATGCTAGCTCACCTCCGTATGCCCTATGCAAGCGATGGAAGTAGCCATTTCCACGATTTGCAGATTCATCTTTATGGTGCCGTGGCCGTGCCAAAGTTTTGGTGGGACGGCGTTCAGGACAGGGCTCAGTTCATTACAGCCATAGCAGAACAAGAAACCTTTTTGAGCGATCCTGTTCTCAATGAAACGGTTCTCGCCATGGCTCACGGCTTAACCCATGATGTGGAATACGTGACTTCAGATTTTCCCCGAGGAGTTCTAACCGCCTTGGCAGGCACGAGTGAGCCACGAAATGACACTCATCGCGCGAAGGCCCTTTCTGATCTTCTTAAGAGGGGAGGTACCGGAGGCAATTATCCCACCATGGGGACCAAATCTCTGGCCAAAGATTTTATTAAGCTGATCAAGCGAGCTGAACAATATTTGGACCGAAAAATTAATCCGACTATTAAACGCAATCTTCTCCAGTTTATTGCTCAGATGAATCTCACCGACGACCCCATTTTTCCCGAACCCATGGAAATACTTAGGCAGGCTCGCGCCAATTTACGGGTTCCTGAAAGAGCGAGGCGATTTTAATCACTATCTAAATTTCTATTTCTTGTGGCTCGCTCGCTCAAAAGACTCGCGGGAGTTAGTCCCGTACTCTTACGAAACTGACGATAAAAGTAGCTTATGTTTTCGAAACCAACGCCGCTTGAGACTCCCGCAGGAGAATTGGATTGCAACATCAACTCGGTAAATGCCCGATTCATTCGCATGGATAATCGCATTTTAATCGGCGACAGACCAAAGCAAGCGGTAAAGTAACGAATGAGTGCCTCTTTTGAAATTTCAAATTCTTTAGCGTACTCATCCAAAGTTCGATTCAATCGATACTCTCGCAAAAGTGTCTTATGCAATCGAAGCGCATAGGGGTTACTCGTTGTTGAACGAAAGACATCCACCAATACACCGGGCTTTTCAAGAAGAAGCAGAATTTCAGAGAGGGACTGTCC
>JAPKGD010000359.1 GCA_026648125.1 Bdellovibrionales bacterium
GAACCGTATCCGCACCCGCCGAATACCAGCAATTCTCTCCTAAAAAGACTCTTTCAAATCCATCTTTTCTTGCTGGCACTATAAGAGTATCTGACGATTCCCTGCGCTTTCTCCTCGCTTGCCTAGTTGACTCTAGGATTTTTTTTGTCTTTCCAATTTCCCTGATCTCCTCTTCCGGCTGGCAAACGATTGTAAACAAGGGAGCCGGATCAGAGTCACCAATTTGTATTGCCTCTATCTTCAGTAAATAAAAGCATCTGTTTTCTAAGTTTTCGTTTAAGTAGTTTATGACGTTAATATGTTCTTGGCGCGGCTCTCGGCAGATCCAAATGGAAATAGGAGCTTCAATATTTGTCGAATAAGTTAAAATTTGACCCAAGTGAGTATGGTCCGATTTTTCAAGTTGATTTTCAATAATTACTCGTGAACCATCTTGGAGTTCAGCTAGAATGTCGATTGAAAATCGACTATCATCCACTCGCTTTTCTGCCTCTAGCACTTCTAAATCAAGATTGAGAGCTTCATTTAAGTAGTCGATATTTTCATAAAGCCACTTGGAAAAGCCATTTGCTTCCTTTTCCCAGATTTCACGGAGTTCAACCGTTTTGATTCTTCCTACTGATTGATCCTTGGTCGGCATATCTCCTTATCGGAGTTTTATCACTTAATATTGACCGATCCATTTTAAGCTAATACCCAGGCTAGCCTATCGTCCCGGTGACTCAATCTGAATACACGGTATCGGGAAGAAATGGCCGGCCCCACTTGGTACTTTGTCCTTCTTTTATCACTTGTAGCTGTGCTTTCCGAACAGTACTAGCAACTTCAGAAAGGTGGCCACTAGACGCCAGTAAGAGCGCCAGGAATGCCGCCAGTTGAATCAAATCTCTGAGTCCCATGCTCATCTCCTTTTATCCTTTTTCAGTTTGTCTTCGCGGTTCTGTGTGATGTTTTTAATGACCTCATGCTTCCATGATTTGCCAAATCTTGTGGGCTCACCCCGGTCATTTAGGTCCCGAGCGATGGCCCTATAGCTCTTACCCGATGTCCATTGTCGGTATATATCAAGGACCACCTTGTACTCTTTGGGGTCCACTACGAGCTGGCCTTCAAGGTATGTGTACCCGAATGGTGTGTTCCCTGAGCGGCGAACCTTGGTCAAATCATGCTTCTTGCCGCTACCATTTTTGAAGTCTCGAATGGCAATGCCATTTTCTATTAGCGTCTGGCGGATCGTACTCTTGGGGACACCTGTCCGTTCAGACACCTCTTTAAGTGATAGGCCCATCTTGTATAATTGGGCGAATTTGACGTGGGAATTGACATTGCATGAATTTGGAAGTTCAATAATTTCATGAGGTTGGCGAATTTGCCTATTGTGCGAATCGGTCCACCATTTAACGGACACCCTGACTTACTGACTCAAACTCATCTTGAATAGTCCGCCACCCCAAAGTCCCGCCCACAGATCTGTGGCAGATCCCAAGACAGGATACAATCCCCAGAAGCTCGTACACGGATGGAGATGACTTGAAAGCAACTTCCAAGTGGATCCATCATCTTGAGATAGCCACAACCCTAGCTTTGCATTTGAACTGAAGTACACATCTCCACCAAACGAGCTAACGTATATCGCCTTCACTCCGGCATCAGAGCGAACGAGAATATTTTGAACGATTGCATTGGAAATGGGTGAAGATATGTTCTCCCAGACTGGACTGGTTCCATGAGCATAGTTCTTGGCTCTAAACAGGCCCCCTGAAACTCCGCCCACCCATATTTCGGAGGAGCTGTTCGGATTAAAAGCAATGGCTGACAAGCCTCCTTGCTCTGAAGCCTGAGATGTGAGTCCCAAGGAGGTGCCTGTTTGAAATCCATTGGTCGAGGAGAAGCCATCACTGGTTGACACCAACACCGCTTCGTTTGCGTTTGTCGGGTGAACAGACAAATCGTTGGCATAATAGGAGGACCTTTTGGCAAAGCTTGCTCCACCGTCACCTGAGTAATAGACTCGAATATCCGCCCCCACACTTCCCTCTCTCGCTAACGCATAGACTATATTTGAAGTGACCAGATCACGACGAATTCGATCCACCTTGGTGTCGGTGGTGATAACTCGAGTCCAGGGACCACTAAACCCCGAAGTCGATCTATACAGACCCTTGGACATCATTCCCGCCAAAACTGTATTGGCGGCCTGCGGATCAAAATTCCATGAAGCAACACCATCATTCGCATTAACCTCATTGATCACCGACCATGAAGCCCCCCCATCAAGTGAGCGATAAGACCGGCCAAGCCCTGCGCCAACTGTTGAGCTCATCACCAGCTCGCTCGAATTATGCGGACTTTGAGCAAAACCAATAACTGAATTTGCCCGAACCCCTGAAGACGATGGAGTCCACGTAACGCCCCCATCGATGGTCTTAAAAATTCCTGAACTGTTGGCCGATCCAACTATGACATTGTTCACATCCTGGGGGTTTACCCCCACGGCAAAAATGGATTGCCCAACAAGCCCCGAACCCATTTGGGACCAAGTACCACCGCCATTCGTGCTTCTAAAAAGACCCCAACGCGACGAGGCGACTGCTGTGTTTCTTGACGTACCCAAATAAACAACATCACTACCTTGAGTAGTTCCCGACTTAACTGCGAGTGACGTTTTAAGCCCAGTCGTGATACCTGTTGCAGAATTATTGATTATTCCACTGGGACTAAAAGTTGGAAGAGATAGGTACATGAGTGTGCCTTCAGCAAAAAGAACATAAAGAGCATGGGTTGAAGTAACCAATTTAGACACCTCAACCCCACCAGCAATCATATCTCCCCACGTTGAGCCATTATCAACGGAGTACTTAAGCAACCCATTGGTTGCACCCGCATAAAGCTTCCCTGATGAGTCATAGGACACCGCCTTAAAAGAAGTGCCCCAAGCTAAGGAGATCTTAGAAAATTGATTGCCAGAATCAACAGATCTGTAGAGCCCGTCATCTGTGGCCACAACCATAACAGATGAGTTAGTCGGACTAATGGCAATCTGATAGACTCGCCTTGCCGTGCCTGATGACGGAAGACCTGCCTGACTTAAAGCCCATGACGTTCCGCCGTCGATCGACTTCAACATACCCC
>JAPKGD010000036.1 GCA_026648125.1 Bdellovibrionales bacterium
ATAAGTTCATTTTGGATTTCAAGGTAAGCGTCCCAAGGTTCCTTACCCGCCATTTCGCTCATATCAATCAAGTGAATAAATACGCGACACCTCTCAATATGTCTTAAAAACTGAATGCCCAAGCCAACCCCTTCATGAGCACCTGCAATCAATCCGGGTATATCGGCAACTACGAATGACCGAGAGTCTCCTAACCTCACAACGCCCAAATTAGGTACTAGGGTTGTAAATGGATAATCGGCGATTTTGGGTTTAGCCGCAGAAATTCTAGATATTAATGTGGATTTGCCTGCGTTTGGGAGGCCGATAATTCCCACATCGGCGAGAAGTTTAAGCTCGAGCCGAATTGTTCGCTCTTCCCCCGCGAGGCCTTTTTGCGCCACAGAAGGAGCTTGGTTTACGCTCGACTTATAGAAGGTATTTCCTCGTCCACCCAAGCCGCCCTTTAAAAAGATAACTTCGCCTGGTTCCGTAAGATCCAAAAGGAGATGGTCGTTCTCGTCTTTGATCATTGTTCCCGCTGGAACATCAAGGATCAGATCTGCGCCGTCTTTTCCGGCTTGGTTTTGTCCTCGCCCAGCCTCACCGTCCTTTGCGCGATACTCGTGTCTAAGCCGTAAATCGATGAGGGAGTTCAACATGGGGTTTACGCGAAAAATGACGTCTCCGCCCTTTCCTCCATCACCGCCATCAGGGCCTCCCCGAGGAACCATGGCTTCTCGGCGAAAGCTCACCGCCCCGGGTCCGCCTTTGCCTGAAGATACTGTCAATGTGACTTCATCAATAAACTTCATAAAATAAAAAGGGCCCTCTTATGGGCCCTTATCCAATTCGAATCTTTGATCTCCTAGTTCGACTTAGGCCGAGCGAGGATGGACGCTAATTTTGAGCTTGTTCTTATTCAGTCGCTCAAACTTAACCAATCCCTCAATCAAAGAGAAAATCGTAAAGTCTCTTCCCATTTTAACGTTTCGGCCGGGGTAGAATTTAGTTCCACGCTGACGAACCAAAATCACTCCAGGGCGAACAAACTCACCGCCGAAGCGCTTAACTCCGAGTCGTTTACTTTCGCTCTCACGTCCGTTTTTTGTACTACCTGCCGCTTTCTTCGATGCCATGGCGTCTACTCCCTCTTAACTGCTCTACTTACTAAACTTTCTTCTTTGTTGTCGCTGTCTTCTTTTTTGCTGTCTTAGTGGTCTTCTTCTTAGCTCCACCTTTAGCGGCTGCTTTTTTAGCAGGGCGCTTTGCCTTCGCTGCTGTCTTCTTAGGAGCCGCTACATCTCCGGCCGCAGCTCCAGCTTCAGCCTGGAAATTCGCCTTGCGCTCGACACGCTCTTGCTTTTTCGCAGGATCAAAAACCTTCGCCTTGCCTTCAGCTGTGACAGTTCCGGCTGGGCTTGAAATCGCCTTTACAAAAATCTCAGTGTAAGGCTGGCGATGACCCGTCAAACGACGATATCCCTGACGACGCTTCTTCTTGAAGATAATGATCTTCGGAGCTTTACGCTGATTGGTAACAACCACGGTTACCTTTGCGTTTTTCACTGTGGGCTCACCTACTAAAAGCTGATCGCCACCAATGGCTAAAACATCAGTCAAATCTAATTCTGTGCCCAAGTCGGCTTCTACTTTTTCAATTCTCAGCACATCACCTGGCTGAACTCGATACTGTTTTCCGCCGGCGCGAATGATGGCGTACATAGCTAACCTCCAAGTACTCTTTCGTAAGCTCCAGGTATCTGCCACGGTGCAATAGCTGTGTCAATGATTTGCCCAAGATTCGCGCAGGGTTAGGCTTAGTCGCCCGACTTGCTCGAGGCGGGTTCCGGCTTGCTGAGAGTATAAATTTCAAACTGCTCAAGGTGAAACCCTGGCTGAACCTTGAAGGCAATCGGCCGCTTTATCTTTTTCTCAATATATTCAAGCATTTCTGCCTCTTCGGCATAAATGTGGTCTGCCAAGTCGGAATGGCAATGGACCACCGTCGTCAATCGGGGGTCACCGCGTCGCTCCTCACGCTCAAGGGACCTAAAAATCTCGCTCGCGATGGTACTTTTTCTCTTAATGTAGCCTTTGCCATCACAATAGGGGCAAGGTTCACAAAGTGTTGAAACCAGGCTGGGACGTATTCGCTTACGGGTCATTTCCACGAGACCTAGTTTTGACATGGAAACGATTGTCGTTCTCGCCCGATCCTTTTGCAGCTCCATCTCCAACTGATGGAGCACTTTTTCGCGATGGGCCTCTCTATCCATATCAATAAAGTCTATGATAATTATACCGCCGCAGTTACGGATACGAAGCTGGTGAGCGATCTCTTTCACGGCCTCCAAATTTGTTTTGAGAATGGTGTCTTCGAGGTCCTTTTTGCCGACAAATCGACCGGTGTTTACATCAATCACCACCAAGGCTTCTGCCTCGTCGATCACTATGTAACCGCCAGATTTCAACCATACTTTTCGGTCCAAAGAGTGAGAAATTTCCAAATCCACGTCATACAAATCAAAAAGCGGCTGATCACCTTCGTAGAGTTCAATGATATTCTTAAACTTGGGCATAAATTGAGAAACAAATGTTGCAACTTTTTTGTGAACTGTCGGCTCGTCCACAATCACTCTCTGCACAGACTCGCCAAGCATGTCTCTTAAGGCGCGCAGCTCCACATCCAGCTCGGAGTAAGCCATTCCCGCCGATTTTCTCTTCTCATAATTCTTGAGAATGTCCTTCCAAAGCCGCTCGAGATACTCGAGGTCCGCCTTTAAGCTTTCAGCGGTTGCTCCCTCTCCCGCTGTTCGGACAATGACCCCCCCGGTCGGCTTAAGCTCTTCTACCAACTTGCGCAATCGCTCCCGCTCGCTCTCATCCTCAATTCGACGTGAAATACCAAGATGTTTGAGGGTTGGCATATAGACAAGATGTCGGCCCGGTAAGGATATATGTGTTGTGATTCGTGCCCCTTTTGTTCCAAGAGGGTCTTTGGCAACTTGCACCAGGAGCTGTTGCCCTTCGTGGAGAAGATCTTGAATTAGTGCCCTAGGCATTTCCTCCGCCACTCGATTGTCATCGTTGATCGTGGCTTCTTGCTCCGTGTTGGATTCCTCATCGTCCAGGAAGAGTTGCGAATCACCCTCTGCCACATCCGTTCGAACGTCTCCCACATAGAGAAAGGCCGCTCGATCTAGACCAATGTCCACAAATGCCGCTTGCATTCCTGGTAACACTCGAACGACTTTGCCACGAAATATGGACCCCACTAAGGTCGGTGAGGTCTTCCGCTCGATTTTAAGATCGGTGACGACCTCATCCTCAACGTAGGCAACCCTGGTCTGATTTGGGCGTACACTTATTAAAATTTCTCCGGGCATTTTTGGCCTTTCCAAAGTCAGGCTACCTTAACTAAGGTCGGGGCCACTCTCAATGGATTTCCTTTCAATTCATGGTCCAGTTTATGACCTAAGCCTTCGCTTTTTACCATATTTCACCGATAGACATATATCGCGAAGGAACTACACGATGGCTGAGATCGACAAATTATTTCGCCTGATGGTTGAGAAAGGCTCCTCGGACATGCACTTGTCCTCCGGCACTCCGCCTTATCTTCGCGTGAATGGCGACATGGTGCCGATCGAATACGGTCCCCTTAACAACGAAGCCATTCAAGCCTTGGTTTTTGAAATTCTGACGGAAAAGCAAAAGCGCCAATTTGTTGAGAATTGGGAATTAGACTGTAGCTATCAACTCAATGGAATCGGTCGTTTTCGCGTGAACGTGTTCATGCAGCGCCGAGGAATGGGTGCCGTCTTCCGTGTGATTCCCGAAGTGATTAAAACTGTAGACGAGCTGGGGCTCCCTAAAGTTCTCCATGATCTCGTCGACGTTCCCAAGGGCTTGGTTCTGGTGACGGGTCCAACAGGATCAGGAAAATCAACCACTCTTGCGGCACTGATTCACACAATCAACATCACTCGAAAAGAACATATTCTGACAATCGAAGATCCCATCGAGTTTGTACACGAACCAAAAGGTTGCTTGATTAACCAGCGCGAAGTTTCATCCCATACGAAAAGCTTCGCCAATGCCCTTAAAGCCTCTCTTCGCGAAGATCCAGACATCATTCTGGTGGGAGAGATGCGTGACCTTGAAACCATTCAGCTGGCGATGACAGCCGCAGAAACAGGTCACCTCGTTTTTGGAACTCTCCACACCAACAGCGCACCAAAGACGGTCGACCGAATTATTGACGTTTTTCCTGAGGCTCAACAAGAGCAGGTTCGCGCCATGTTGGCAGAAAGTTTGCGCGGAGTCATTGCACAAACCCTTTTCAAGAGGGCCGACAAGCCCGGCCGAGTCGCGGCGATTGAAGTGCTCGTGAACACTCCTGCCGTGTCAAACCTCATTCGCGAAGGTAAGACCTTCCAGATTCCTTCACTTATGCAAACTGGAAGTTCGCTCGGAATGATCACCTTTGAGAGCTATGTCTCTAAGCTGTTTCAAGAGGGAAAAATCTCGCGCGAGGACGCCGAGCAAGTCATTGGCAAAAAGAAAAGCTCTTCCTCCTCGAGCCACCATCATGACCTGCCAGACGATGCAGGCAAAATTAATACCTCCGGAATTAAGATTCACGGGCAATCCAGCGCCGCCTCATCGACCCTGCAAAACCTGTCAAATCTAGTAAAAAAGAAGATCGGTTAAAGGCCTTAGAATTCCCAGCTCCAAGCCGTTCCAATGGTCGGAGACTGTTGGGCTCTGTCAAACTTTGCCAAATTTCCCCAAGCTTCGGGCTCTTGCTTAAATAAGACTCCCGATGGGTATGCCTCGCCTGAGCCCCGAACTGATGAGGCTGCTTTGTAAGTTGTATAGGTGGTTCCCGCAATGATTCCGAGGGCAAAGCCGAAGGCGATGTTTTGCAGTTTATCCTGAGGACGACCGTAAAAACTTAATGTGCTCAGGCCTAAGATGGCTCCGGCAAGACCCGAAAAAATGATGGTCGCAATCTGCTTTCTCGGACCAATCGCCCGCCCCGATGTCTGGCCTTCAAAGCTTTGCGCCAGCGCGAGTGGACCCGGTGAGATCACTGCTAAGCTAAATACCAAAGTTAATACCGTAATCAATCGAACCATGGCCGCTCCCCATCCTCTAATATAGAGAATCCATCGAAATGCGCTCCCGCGGCAACTTCTTTCACTGATAGAGTGTCGACTCGAGATCTCCTTGGCCCTGATTTTATAAAGGACACAAACCGCTCGAGGGATTCAAGAGACCCCGCAGCTATAATTTCAACCCTGCCGTCTTTGAGATTACGCACTTGTCCATTCAGGCCTAAATCCATACCCATTCTCTGTGTAAAAGCCCTAAAACTAACCCCTTGTACTAAACCGGATACCAAATAATGCCTGAAGACCATTCTATCCCCGCGGCCGCGGCGAGTGGCGGCTTGTCATTTCCTTGCAACTCATCAACAATTCTATCTCATGAATGACACCTTCTCCAACATGGATCTCGCTCATTATGTAGATCACACTCTACTAAAGGCGGAAGCGTCCAAAAGTGACATTGAACAACTTTGTCGCGAAGCCACTGAACTTAATTTTTATGCTGTCTGTGTAAACCCAATCTGGATTGGCGAATGTGTAAAGAGGCTTGAAAAAACTTCTGTCCGGGTGGCTACGGTGGTTGGCTTTCCCTTGGGCTGCAATACCTTGTCCAGTAAATCTCATGAGACCAAAGACGCCGTGTCACTCGGAGCCGACGAAATCGATATGGTGATCAATCTCGGAGCGCTCAAGTCTGGAGATTGGTCACTTGTAGAAAAAGACATCTCTGCCGTTGTCCAAGCGAGTGAGGGCCGGCCAGTAAAAGTCATTCTTGAGACCGCAGCTTTACAAAGAGATGAAATTATTCACGCCTGTCGTTGTTCGGAATCTGCTGGCGCCGCCTTTGTTAAGACCTCAACCGGTTTTGGCTGTGGCGGAGCCACAGTCGAAGCGGTGACTTTGATGAAGGAAACGATTGGCGATCGATTAAGGATTAAGGCAAGTGGTGGGATTCGAGACCTAGAAACCATGAAAAAAATGATTTCTGCTGGAGCAAACCGAATCGGCACCTCTTCCGCATATAAGTTCTTACGGCAAGAAACAGCTACCCCTGGGAGTTATTAATGTCTTTTCTTCCCGCACAACTTATTCGCAAAAAGCGCTTTAAAGGCGCGCACAGCAAAGAAGAGCTCGAATTTTTAGTAAATGGATACACCTCAGGCGCGATTCCAGACTATCAAATGTCCGCATGGTTAATGGCTGTCTGCTTGAGCGGAATGACAGATCAAGAAACCAGCTGGCTGACTGTCGCCATGATGAATTCAGGACGTAAGCTTGATTTTTCAAACTTAAAGTCGAAGGCCATCGATAAGCACTCCACCGGAGGCGTCGGCGATAAGACAAGCCTTATTATTGCTCCCCTTGTGGCCGCTGCAGAAATTCCAGTGCCCATGATGGCCGGAAGAGGCTTGGGCCACACCGGCGGAACGCTCGACAAGCTCGAATCCATTCCCGGCTTTGACGTCAGATTAGATCTCGAAAAATTTAAGGTCCTCATAGGTCAACTCGGCACTGCGATAATTGGTCAAACTAAGGAAATATGTCCCGCAGATCTCAAGCTCTATTCTCTTCGTGATGTAACGGGCACGGTGGATTCAATTCCGTTGATTTGTGCTTCGATTATGTCGAAGAAATTAGCGGAAGGCGTGGGTGGTCTCATCCTCGATGTTAAATATGGCTCTGGGGCCTTTATGAAAACGCTTCCGGAGGCGGTTGCCCTCGCAAAGGGCTTAGTAAATATCGGCCATCATGCTGGAATTTCAATCGCTGCATTGCTGACCCAGATGGATCAGCCCCTTGGACGATACATTGGAAATTCCTGTGAGGTTAGAGAGTGCCTCGAAATCATGGACGGCTCCTACCTCAAAACGCCAAAGCCGTCGCTCTACGAAGACACCAAGGAGCTGAGTCTCGCACTTGCCAGTCAAATGCTTATTCTCTCTGGAAAATATTCGGAGATCTCTGCGGCTAGAGAAATGGTCAATTCCTTACTGTCAGGTGGCCAGGCGCTGAGCAAATTTTACGAGCTCTGTAGAGCTCAAGGTGGAAAAATTGATCAACTTCCTACACAGGCAAAACACGAAATTGTCATCGAGGCCCAACAGGATGGAATTTTGAGGTCCTATAACGTGGAAGAAATTGGCCTCGCCGGAATTGAGCTTGGCGCTGGACGAAGGCGAGCCGAAGACCAAATTGATCACCTCGCCGGAATCGAAATATTTTTTAAAATTGGTGAACCCGTAGAAAAAGACGCTCCGCTTTTTCGTCTATTTGCCAATTCAGACCGAGGATTTAAGGAAGCGACTTCCCGCCTCCTCGCCGCCACAAAAATTAGTGATGCGCCTGTTCAAGTTGAACCCCTCATTGCCGGAGTTGTAACCCCAGAAGGAGTTTTTTATGCTCACTGAACTTCAGTGCCATCTCAGCGAAGCAACTATTTTTATTCGAGATCAAGTCCCATTCCAACCACATCTTGCATTTACCTTGGGCTCTGGACTAAGCGCCTTTGCGGACAAACTCACTCGAGCGACGCGAATTCCTTTCTCATCAATACCTTATTTTTTTGCGCCAACGGTGGAGGGTCACGGTGGAAATTTAGTGGCCGGTTATATTCAAGATGTTCCCGTCATAGCTCTCCAGGGAAGGGTTCACTATTACGAAGGGCACTCTCCTGAATCCGTGGTGTTTCCCACCCGCGTGCTTGCCCAGCTGGGCATTAAGTCACTCGTGCTCACGAACGCAGCGGGAGGACTCTCACCCAACATGCGTCCGGGCGATTTTATGATCATCAAGGATCATATTAATTTAACCGGAATGAATCCACTCCGCGGCCCTAATCCGGATTTTCTGGGGCCCCGTTTTCCCGATATGTCAGAGCCCTATGACCCAAAAATGAGGACAGCACTCGCAAAGGCTTTAGTCTCGTCCAGCACGCGTCCGGGCAGCACACTCACATGCTCACGTCGACGACCGTGGCTCGCTGGCTCGCTGACTACTCGAAGCCGTTTCTCGTCATCGAGGAGCTCGAGACCGCTCTTCGCGAGTGCTTGTGGCGCTTCGAGGGCGACCGGCTGGAGGAGCGCACGAAGCATCGCCGCGTACACGAGCTGAACCCAGCAGACTACGCCTTGCTCTGTGTGGAGCTCCGTGAGGCCGCGCCAACGCTGTCGGAGGTCGAGATCGAGGATCTCCGAGAGGTGCTCGTTCGGTTCGCCGAGGCGCGAAATCGGCTCATGCACTTCAGGCTCGAGGATCCTCGGGCGTTGGATCCCCAGCTGGAGCGATTTCTGAAACTGCGTCGCTTGCTTTCCAACTCGGCGCGCACTTCGGTGGTTGGCGCGATGGCCACGCTCGATCGAGCCATCGCGATCGCGACCGAGGCCCATGCGGGGCAACTCGACAAGGCCGGCGCTCCGTACATTCTGCACCCTCTGCGCGTCATGCTCGCCCAGGCGACGGTGGAGGCACGAATCGTCGGGGTTCTGCACGATGTCTGCGAGGATCGCCCCGAAGAGTGGTCGTTGGAGCGCCTGCGCTCCGAGGGTTTCTCGGAGGAGGTCCTCGCGGCTCTGGCATCGGTGACGCGACAGAAGGGCGAGGAGTACGACGACTTCGTGCTCCGTGCGGCGGCGAACCCGATTGGCCGCGCGGTGAAGCTCGCGGATATGCGTGACAACGCCGACCTCGGCCGCATCGCCGACCCGACCGAGGCCGACCGCACGCGCGTCGCGAAGTACCTTCGCTCCATCGAGGCGATCGAGGGATTGGAGCGCGCGTAGCGAGCGTCCAACGCGTTCGCTTGGTGTGGTCCCGGCCTCGGCCATCCGCGGGCTGAGCTGCGAGCTGTCAGAGGTGGGTGCCTCCGGCCGTCTCTGGGGACGAGCGGCGAAGAACGTCGTGGCTCGGGAGGCTCGGATGGCGTCGGTCGTCGTGTTCTCGGCAACGTGGTGCGGATACTGCCGGCCGGCGAAGGAGCGGCTTCGGCGCGCGGGGATCCGGTACCGCGTGGTCGACGTCGACACGCGCGAGGGGGAACGGCTGGCGGATCGCCTGCGTGTGCGA
>JAPKGD010000360.1 GCA_026648125.1 Bdellovibrionales bacterium
CTTGTGGGCGCCGGCTTTTCCCAAATACGTGCTGCTCGAGACCGGCGACACCGTGCGTGCGCTGGTCGCGGTGGTGGTGATCTGTGTGCTCGCCAGCGTGCTCGCGATCCGCGCCGCGCTGCGGGTGGATCCGGCCGAAGCGATCGGAGGCTGAGATGGCGATCGTCGACCCAAGCCCGGGGAGCAGCGCGCAGGTCGAGGCGGGGCGCGCGCAGCGCGTTGATGTTCCGCCATCGCCGGCTGCGCAGGGCGCGGGCATCCGCATCGAAGGCTTGCGCAAGCGCTACGGCAGCGGCGACACCGCGGTCGATGCCCTGAAGCAGGTCGACATGACGGTGGCGGCGGGCGAGGTCGTCGGCCTCATCGTCACCGAATTGGAATATTCGGTGGCAATTTTGATCCAATTCATAACGGACACGTCAACAGCATGCTCACCGTGATTCGGGCCCTACGCCTGGAGAAGGTTCGCGTAGTTCCGGCGAGCCAAAGTCCTTTGCGAATTCCTGTGCAAGGTTCTTCTACCCAAGATCGATTAGCCATGGTTGCGGCCGCCGTTGCTGGTGATGATCGACTGATCGTCGACGAAAGAGAGCTAGAGCGAGGTGGCGTGAGTTATACCATCGACACCATTCGCTCACTTCGTGCTGAATCTCCTCGGGATGACTTCTATTTGATTGTTGGTCTTGATCAATTTGAGAGTTTTGATCAGTGGAAGGACTATGCCGATATTTTGGCGAATGTGGATTTAGTTGTGACCTCGCGGCCGGGCTTGGAATTGCCCCAAGATTCGGACGGGTTTCCAGGCGGCTTAAAACCATTGATTAAGAAGTTTTCGGGCAAAGTCGCAAATTTGACCACGGGCCGTTCAATACATTTTGTGCAGCTTAAGGATGTTGAAGCTTCGGCTACTGAAATTCGGCGGCGCCTGAGAGACAATTTTTCTGTGCAGGACTTGGTTCCAGCGGCAGTGGCCGGTTACATCAAAGACCATGGGCTCTACGAGAAGGTTTCAAAGTCGATTGGTGATTTTGAGATGTTTACTCAGCAGTGCGCGCAGTGGCTACTCAGTAAAGGCGCTGTGAATGTTCAGGCCTATGATCTTAGGGAGCTGAATGCCCCAGCGGAATTTACTATTATTGCCTCTGGAACAAGCACCAGACACACAGCAGCCTTGGGAGAATTTTTAGGGCGGCAAACTAAGGATCAACTTGGCGTTTGGCCACAAGGCCTTGAAGGTGTGGGTGAGGGTCGCTGGGTTGTCATCGACTATGGAAGTCTAATTATTCATATTTTTTATGATTATGTTCGCCAGGAATATCGACTCGAAGACCTTTGGAAAAAGGGCAAGGCGATGCCTCTTGACGGAAGTGGCAAATTTGCGGGGCGACCAGTAGCTCCTGGTAAGCCTGTCCTTACACCTTCATGAAGTTTTTATTCCTCTCGGTTGTGGGCTCGAAGGAGCCCTATGCGACGCAGGCAGAGGAAGCTCTTTTAAAGAAGATCGATCCCATAGTGCGCTCTGAACTATTGCAGGTAAGAGCTAAATCTGCAGATCGGGCCGAAGCGGAATCAAAGAAGTTGGCAGAAAGTCGTGAAATTCTAAGTCGCCTTAACAGTGACGACCTTGTTTGGGTCTTTGACGAAAACGGACGGCAGGCTAAAAATTCGCGAGAGTTCAGCAAATGGATTGTTCAAGGGATAGAGTCGGGTAAGCGCAGGATAGTATTTGTTATCGGCGGTGCCTATGGAATTAGTGACGAAGTAAGAGCTCGGGCCAATAAAATCGTAAGCCTGTCCCCACTCACGTTTAATCACCATGTCGCCAAGATTGTTGCTCTTGAGCAGGTCTTTCGCGCCTTGGCGATTTGGAAAAATCTGCCATACCATAACGATTAGTCCGTTGTTCCCCAAGTTTGCATAAGCCGCATTCGCTATGATGAGGGAGCTGTTGAGATTTTTTAGAGGCTGCGAACTGTGCGGGGGTTGGTCGCCCATCGGAAGCACGGGCTTGTGTGATTACTGTCAAAGAAGAGTGTCTCGGTGGGTGGTTTCAGATGGTGTCGTCAAAATTTTCACTCACTTTAAGGCCAGATTTGCTTGGACTTGGGCGCCGGAAGAAAGCTTAGCTAAGCGAGATCTTCTTCTGCTTCTCAAGGGTCCCTTACAGGACAGACTTTGGAAAGACATGGCTGAGAGATTCTTGTCCCAGCATTTAAGTCATTTAGATAATAGGTATCGGGAAATTCTAGTTGTGCCCATTCCCGCAAAGGCTCCCGGCCAAAGGGACCATGCAATGCTTTGGGCGGAGTCTCTTGCGGATTTGACGGGAGGATCACTTTTTCCCGCTCTAATCTCAAATTCTCCTACAGGGGAGCAAAAGCAAAGGGATAGGGAGGCGCGAAGGGCGGTTCATTTTGGAGTCGAAAAGTCTCTTAGGAAAGAGCTTCTCCAGCGCCTTAAAAGCCCTCAAACCCAACTGGTTGTAGCTGATGATGTCGTCACCTCAGGCTCCACCGCCACGGCCGCCTGGATGGCGCTGGGGCGACCGAAAAGCTGTGAAATTTGGGCCCTTGCCTACCGTACAACCTTGCGAAATGGCGGCAAAATCTGATATAACGCGGCGTCTAATGAGGAGGCCCATGGCACGTGTTCTGCCCATTCTTTTCAGCTTTGCGCTTATCAGCGCCGGCCCTCAAAAATCAGGCTCTGACTTAGTTGATGAGATTAGCCAGGCGCTCAAGCCCTTTCGCGTCGCCTCGGGAGTCACCCTTGGAATTAAAAAGAAGACCGTCAGTCCGCTTTTGGGCCGGGAGAAATTGAGCAAGGGAAAGATGTCTTATCGAAAGGGCAAAGTGAGAATTGAAATGGAGGCGCCCGAGGCCAGCCTTCTGGTTATGGATGGTAAGACCATTTGGCTCGAAACGCAGCGCTCAGCGGTCATGGCGATGAGCTTCTCGTGCTCGCCGTCCGCCAGCTCGTTGACGAACTGGCAGACGAGCTGGTTCTGACGGACAAGCCCGCCGGTCGTGACCTCACGCTCGTACACCAGGATCGGCGCGCCGTTGTCGTCGCAGGCGATCGAGGCATCGGTGAAGACCTCAACCGGGG
>JAPKGD010000361.1 GCA_026648125.1 Bdellovibrionales bacterium
CCATTGCCCGGGCTTTCGACTCCCTTTGGCATTCTTATCGGGCTGATTGGTGTTGCGGTTACAGTGAACAAAAACCCATGGTTGCCACAAAAAATTAAAAATCTTTGCATCCCACTTTCAGTTCTTGAGCAAATTGTCAGTCGCTCGGGAGTCGTTCTAAAAAGAGTAGAAAAGATCATGAAGCCCCGCTGGAATAAAATGGTTGTAAGTCGTTGGGGTCAGCGGATGCACGGAATTATGATCTTGTTGGCAGCGGGGCTCCTCGCCTTGCCGTCCCCTCCGGGGGGTAATGTGATGCCAGCTTGTTCGGTGATTGGGTTTTGCCTGGCCATTTTAGAGGAAGATGGCGCGATGAGCCTCTTGGGCTTTTTGTTTTTTCTTGGCTCAGTCGCCTTTTTTGGCGGAATTCTTCTCGCACTTTTGGAAGGATTCAAGCATCTGATGAACTAGCGGCGCGAGCGGCGTTCCTGAAGAATTCGCCGAGCTTGATCTGCCAAAAACGAGTTATCTTGCCGCGCTAAAAAATCATCAATAGGTCCACGTCCAGTTCTTGGCTGATGTTTGCTTAAACCCTCAAGGGCCTGGGTGCGAATCATGAGTTCCTCAGCGTAAACACGAGAGGAAATGTCCTGAACCGTGAGAGGGTCGCTGGCAATACTAAACAGTGCGGCTTTGGTGTCAGGGGAGGAGCTGAGAGATAAAATGTAAGCACTTAAAAAACGTTGATCATTGTTTAAAGAGTGGTCAAGGGCTGCTCGTTTGAGGCTTTGAATATCGAGCCTCTTTAAACTCTCGGCGAGTGCTTTAAGTTTTCTTTGAGTGGAAATAGGGTCGGGATCAGGCTTTCCGACCCTTGCACTTTCTTGTTGAATAAATCGCTCTACGGGAGTGAGGTTCTGAGCCGTCTTGCCCTGCGGTGATGCCGCGGTGACAGGCTCAGACGCCTTGTATTGAGTAGGGCTTCGGTCAGCGACGGAGCTCTCCTTCTTGTCTTGTTTACTCTCGCTGACCGTCGAGATGCTTTCGCCATCTTTAAAAATAGAGAAAACAATCCCTGCGACTAAAGCAAACCCCGATAAGAAAAAGAGAGCTCGTCTCACTCGAATGTCCTATTGCTCAAAGCCAAACGCATTGTAATACGGCGCTCGGACAAGTTGTTGTACCTGATATCCCTCGAGGGGCGAATAGGCTTTGCCCGAGCTTAAGTCAACAACGCGGCCAGTGGTCTCAACGGCGAGACGCTGGCTACGCCAATTGGCAAAGTCCACCACACCTTGTGGCCATTTTGTGGCAAGTGCAGAGCCCTTTCTTAAATTTCCAGGATTGAGGGGGTAAACCGTTCCATCCTTAGAGACAACAAACAGTCCTTCGGAGCCATCTGGGGCAGTTGTGACAAGACTAAGCACATCAGCCGCAGAAGACGGCGCGGACCAACGGCCTTCGGCGTAAATGTAAGTGTGGAGCTGACCTCTTTGGGTGAGTGCCACCATGTAGCGGCGGCCGGCCACATCAACTTCTTGCATATCTGCCACGTCAGTAATGCGACCGTCCAAGAGGAGTTTGAAATACGAAAACTCATCCTTCATGAGGGGCTGCTCGCTTTGGTAAAGGTCCACCGCAAAGGCCTCGTCCCCTTTGTAGAGAGTCGCGCCAAAGGATGTTCGCTTAAGGCGAAGATCTCCGATGTCACCAACCACGTGTTCATGGGTATTGAGATCGCTATCGACCGCAATTAACTCATGCTGACCGGCAGCGATGAGGCCGTCCTTTTGTGCCATAGGATTGTCATTAAATACAAAATTTGCGCGTCCAAGATTCATGAGGCGAGCCATTTGTGTATAGACGGGATGGAAATTCTGACCTTGAAGGACCACTCGTGAGTAATACTCCATTTCCACGCCGTGCGAACCTTGTTGGCTGAGCGATGAATCACAACCAGCGAGGTAAGCGTCACGGTAGGGGCCTTGGCGGCACTGGGTGTGTGAATACCCCTCAGTGTGGCGGGCTTCATGAATGAGTGTTCCGACACGCCCTAAGGTGGAGAGCTTGGCCCAGCCGTCCTGCATGGTGAAGTTCCCAAAAGAGTTATAGGCCGTCGCCGTAGGCATATCATGGCCCCGGCGAATACTTCCGGTTTGCTCCTTCAACCAAGAAAAATAGTTTGCTGTTGGAATGATGTTGCGAATGAAGAGGTTGCGATCGCCGCCACTAAAGCTGCCCTCTTCAACCATCTGCAGATCATTAAATAATTTTTTAGTATCCGAATTTCCGTTACAAAGTTCCATGCCGCCAAACGAAGACACATTAATGTTGAAATCGCTGACGTATTGGTCGGCCTTTGCTCGCGTGATGCAGCCGAAGTCGTTGTCATCGACTGGCAAATAAGCGTTGGCCACACTGGCTATCAGTGCGGTTAAAATTCCTCCATAAATCGCTTTCATAGCTATTCCCCCTCCATTGGTTCAATAAGCTCGCAGGAAAGAATTACAGTGAAAGATGGTTAAGGGTAGGAAAAAAGTTCTACATTATGCCCTCAATTCAAAAATTTGCCCGAACAAGAGTTTGACGTTTATGGCGAACATTAAAATTTTTTTAAGACTTCTCAATCTGGCTCTCAGTGAATAACGCGGCGCACCGAAAAGTAGGATGTGGGGGGAGCATCTATGGGATCCAAAAAAACATGGTCAGTTGTTTTGCTCTTGGGCTTTTTTGTTGAGCCTTCTCGGGCTCTTGATTTTGACCGCGAGATCAAGAAGCAAGAACGGCAGGTACAGGTACGATATCAGCGTCCCCCTAAAGGCATGGCGGCCTTCCTCATCAAATACCGGAAATGTCGGGCTTGGTCAGGACGGTTGCGGATGCAATGTGATCAGGCCGAGGCGAAGCGGAGATATGAGGCCTATAAAGTGGCTTGGAATGAGCGACAGAGGCAGCGACTTCTCGAGGCGAATGTGTCTACAGGTGAGATGAAGATTTCGTTAGAGAAGAAGGAGAACCTCGAATTGCCGCTCTCGCGTTAAGCTTGTGTCACATTGAGACTCGAGTTGATAAAAGAGTGATCCGATAAGTTCACGGTATGGGACATTTAGATCGTTACAAAAAATC
>JAPKGD010000362.1 GCA_026648125.1 Bdellovibrionales bacterium
GAATATGAATCTCAATCATCCGCGCAGGATTCGGAATCAACCGCGCGCCGCCCGCAACTCACGTCAACCAGAGAAACCCGCCATTCAGCAGGAGGACAGCAGAAGATGGCAAAACACAAAGACTTAAGAAGCTGATCTCCGAGCACCCAAATACGGATCTTTCCGATGACGCTGCCATCATGTTGGGAAAAATCTATTTTAAAGCTCGCGACTTTCAAAGTGCTTACGATGCATTCATTACCGTGGTTAATTCGGATGTGTTTAGTCCTTCTGAAGCTGAGGCCCTTCTCTGGGCGGGAAAATCACTTCATAAGTTAGGCCGACCTGATGAGGCCGTGGCGCTCACTGGAAAAGCCATCCGCATACCAGGGCTAACTGATGAGATAAAAATTGAGCTCTTTAAGCTTCGCTTCACCATTCTTGCGGAATTGGGAGACCGCCTTGATGCACTCAGGGCTGTCGTCTTTATTGCAAACAACGATTCTGACCAGTCTTCAAGAGATAGCTATCGGGTTCGCGCCTTTGACTTTGTTGAATCTCGTCTCACTGCTCAAGAGTTAGAGGTGGTGGCTAAGTCCTCAGAATTTAGTTTTGTGCGCGGGCCAGCTTTGTTTCGGGTGGGAGTACAAGCCTTTGAACAAAGGGATTTTTCCGCTGCGCGAGACTACTTCTCGGATGCGGTTGATTTGCTCAAAACCGGCGATATAGCCGAGCGAGCTCGCGCGTATATCAGTCAAATCGATTCGCGTCGCCAGGTTGACACCAGAACTGTGGGAGTTGTCCTTCCCTTGACGGGAAGGTACGCTCCCATTGCTCAAAAGACCTTACGAGGTCTTCAACTTGGATTGGGCATTTATGGCGCTGATCGCTCAGACCTGCGACTGGCCATCATTGATAGCGAGGGCAACCCAGATGGCGCACGTCGGGCCGTGGAGCGGTTAGTTGGAGAAGATCATGTTGTTGCTATTGTTGGAAGCCTTCTCAGCAAAGAGGCCTCCGCCGTTGCATCTAAAGCCGATGAGCTCGGCGTCCCATCGATCGCACTTTCGCAGAAGGCGGGCCTAACCGAAATTGGAGAGACAGTTTTTAGAAACTCTCTCACCAGCGAAATGCAAGTTCGCTTTTTGGTTCGATCAGCAATGGAGCAGCTCGGCTTGCGAAAATTCGCAATTTTATATCCGAATGATGCTTATGGAGTGGAGTTCGCCAATCTTTTCTGGGATGAAGTTCTCTCTCGAGGTGGCCAGATTACCGCTGCCCAGACATATGCATCCGGAGAGACTGATTTTGCTGACCCAATTCAACGCCTGGTCGGACGATATTATCTCGAAGATCGAACCTCTGAATATCGCGCTAAGTTGACGGACTGGTATAAAAAGCAAAAATCCATTGGTGCACGCCAAAAGCCACCAGATGATCTATTTTCTCCTATCGTTGATTTCGAAGCTATTTTCATTCCAGACGGAACTAAGGCGATTAGCCAAATAGCGCCGACGCTTGCCTATTACGACGTTCCAGACATTCGATTGCTTGGCACCAACCTTTGGAATGCTGACGATTTTATCAGACGAACGGAGCGACATGCGGAAAAGTCGGTTTTCGTCGATAGCCTTATGCAAAACGATGCCGAATTCACGAAGAGTCGTTTCTACAAGGAATTTCAGAAGGTCTTTGGGGAAACACCAACTGCTTTTGAAGCGCAGGCCTACGATGCTGGCCTAATTATACGCCAAGCTCTGGCCTCGGGTGTTCGCTCCCGTGTAGATCTCGTAGAAAGATTAAATCGCCTATCTGGTTTTCCGGGTGCCCTCGGACAGCTTAATTTTACGGGCGTTCGCGAGATTTCCCGGCCTATGGTGGCCCTCACAGTAGATCAGGGAAAAATTACCCGGCTCGACTCGGTATCGCAGGCAACTCCTTCCTCTGGAGATAAGCCCATTAAGAAATAAAAAATGCTTTAACCGATTGGTGGAAGTGCCTGGTCCTATGCCCAAATGGCCTCATTTTAGAGGCCTCATGGAAAAAGGAGTTTTTATGTCCACCGAACTGACTCCCGCCATCGTAACCGAATGCAAGGCCAAGCTTCTGGATACTAAGATTCAACTGCTTAGCCAGATTAAAGATCAAAGAGCCGACCTCGCCAATCGGCAGTTTTCCGGCGATGAAGGTGATCTAAGCTCTCAGGCTGTAGATGAGACTCAGCTCTATATTCGTAATAGGCGAGCCCGCGAGCGACTCTTAGAAGTTGAGTTGGCTCTTGCCCGAATTGAGCAAGGGATTTACGGAATTTGTGAAGAGACTCATCAACCTATCGAATTAGATCGAATTTTAGCTATCCCTTGGACCCGGTTGAGCATCGAAGGTGCTGAGCTTCGCGAGGCCATGGGAAATCAGCGCTCGTCATAGCTCCATGCAGCGAGCAGTGACCGCTCAACTTCTGCGGCCTATAAACTAGCCCTAAGGCTATGAATATTTCTAAAAGAAAAGCTCAGCTGCTGCGAAGAAAGCAAGCTCTCGTTCAGAGCATTGTTAAGAATTTCTCTGAATCAACTCCGACAAAAGTCGGGTCAAGATGGATTCGGCGAATGAGGCAGATACTCAAGGTCGAGTCCGACTTGGCGGATCTAGAAAATCAAAAACCCCGCTCAATTTAGAATGTTGCACAGATTTGTTGCAGCAATGGCGCAACCCTTAAGCCCTGAAATTCGCTCCTGACGGGCTTTTCCGGCTCTATGGCGAGTTGGCATTTTGACGCGCATCTCTTTGAAACTTAACGCGAATTTTGGAGAAAATTGGACCTAAAAGGATTGCACAGACCATAAAGCCCAAGCCTTACCCCTCCGACAAGTGTTTTAGAAGACAACATCAGAAATCTGCGTCGATCGCGGAGGCGGTAAATGAGTTTCGATGAAAAGGCCCTAGAAATACCTGAATCCCTACCAATGCTCCCTGTTCGTGACATTGTGGTTTTTCCCTACATGATCTTGCCCCTTTACGTGGGACGGGAAGCCTCGATTCGCGCTGTTGAGGAAGCATTAGCAAAAAATCGGCTCATTTTCCTCGCTTCGCAGAAGGAAATTACAGAGGAGAATCCC
>JAPKGD010000363.1 GCA_026648125.1 Bdellovibrionales bacterium
AACCTTGTTTTTCTTTATGCTCTTTGTACGCATTCAACACGCGTGCAAAGCCCGCTGGTGCGGCCTGAAGAGTCCCGAGGAACTTGCCCATTGGGGCTTGTAGAACACCGAGCAGCTTCGCTTGTAATTCTGGCTTAGAAGGCAATGTGGCGAGGTATTTAATTTTAGCCTCGTCAAGTTGCGCTCCATCCATTGCACCCGTCTTAAGCTGCAGAACTTCCACCTCTTTGGTGAAATCTGACAGCGTCTTAGCGGGGGCAACTGGGTCGCCATAAGCGAAGACGATCGCGTTCGTTCCTACGAATGCATCCTTTAATGCGGATTCATACGCGGGGTGATCTTTCAGGGCTCGCAATGCGAGAGTATTTCGCACCACCTTCATCTCAGCCTGAACTGGGTTCAGAGTTTTTCTCAGCTTAGTGACCGACTCAACATTCATTCCCTTGTAGTCGACCAAGAAAGCTGCCTTGGCTCTGCCAAACCGTTCGGACAAAGATGAGATTTCTTGCGCCTTTTGCTCTCTGTTCATCATAGGCGAGCTACCTCCTTTTCGTCATTTGCTTGGCACCGCGATATTGAGATTGAGGAGGCAGCATCCTTGTTTGCCTTCGCTCGTCTAAGAAGGTCAGCGTGATCGCCAATTAAGCTACTCCTGTGAATAGCACCTACTGTCTCTGACCGCGATGGGTTCATCTTAACAGCCATCATCTATGACAGCTGCGCCTGTAAACTTGCTAAATCTAACTTCACACCTGGGCCCATTGTCGCCGACATAGTTACGCCCTGGAGGTAAATGCCCTTCGATGTCGCTGGCTTCGCCTTCACGATGGCATTCATAAATGCCAAAAAGTTCTCGCGAAGTTGAGCCGCACCCATGGACTTCTTGCCAATTCCAGCGTGCACAATGCCCGCCTTATCGACTCGAAAATCGAGCTTTCCCTTTTTCTCAGCAGCAACGGCCTGACCAACGTTCATAGTCACAGTTCCAACCTTGGGATTGGGCATGAGACCACGTGGGCCAAGAATCTTTGCTACCTTAGAAACCGTTGCCATCATATCTGGTGTCGCAATGGCTTTATCAAAGTCCATCCAGCCACCCTGAATCTTGGCCACAAGATCATCGGCTCCTACAGCATCGGCACCTGCCTGCTTGGCTTCCTCTTCTTTAGGACCCTTTGCAAACACAACCACTCGTACTGTTTTTCCAAGCCCATTAGGGAGATCCACAGCTCCACGGACCTGCTGGTCCGACTGCTTTGGATCAACACCTAGGCGGACAGCCACATCGATACCTTCATCAAATTTTGCTGTTGCCGTATTTAAAACAAGGTCCATTGCCTCTTCAGCACCGTACTTCTTGGATCTATCTACGGACTTCAATGCATTTTTATATCGCTTTGCCATTGTCCACCTCACTTCACTTCCAGGCCCATACTTCGAGCCGTACCGATGACTTGTGAGATCGCGGATTCGACACTCAGGCAATTGAGATCAGGCATCTTACGTTCTGCGATCTCCTTTACCTGGGCCATCGTCACCTTGCCCACCTTTTCCTTTTGCGGCGTCTTTGATCCGCTATCTATTTTTGCGGCCTTCTTGAGCAAGATCGACACCGGAGGCGTCTTGGTGATGAAGGTAAACGAACGGTCCGAATAAACAGTTATGATCACCGGGATGATCATGTCGCCCTCTTTTTGAGTGCGAGCATTAAACTGCTTACAGAACTCCATAATGTTTACCCCATGCTGACCGAGCGCCGGTCCAACGGGAGGGGCCGGATTGGCCTTCCCTGCCGGTATCTGCAACTTGATCTGGCCTGTAACTTTACGAGCCATTTCCCACTCCTAGCAGTTAGGGTTGTTGTTAAGCCTTTTCCACTTGCACGAAGTCGAGTTCCACAGGCGTCGGACGACCAAAGATGCTCACAGACACCTTCACTTTGCCCTTCTCCTGATTAATCTCTTCCACCGTGCCGTTAAAATTACTAAACGGTCCGTCAATAACAGTTACGTTCTCACCAACTGAGAACTTAACCTTAGCTGTCGCTTTTTCGGCGCCAGCTTCCATTTGCCGAGTTACGCGCATAACCTCTTCCTCAGGAACTTCTGGAGGTTTCACTTTACCGCCAACAAATCCCGTCACCTTTGAAGCATTTCGAACGAGGTGCCACGTTTCATCTGTCAAAACCATCTGAACAAAAATATATCCGGGAAAGAACTTTCTCGCGCGCCTGCCCTTTTGTATAGCATTGCCCCCGAACTCAGCCCCACGGAAATGCGGGCTTTGATTCATGTTTCCGGCAACGACGTCTATCACCCCGACTTTTCCCGCCTGTTCCGCGCCCGTATTTTGAATCTGGGCGCCGCGGCGGAACAAGCCATAAACCGTAAATCCGACCTCCAACTACTTCCATTTCAATTTGTGCACGACGTGTGGCCACCAGGCGAGGCTGCGACAACGCGCCTGGTCGTGAAAAACCAAGGGGGAGCACGTAGTGAACCCCATGTTCTTTCAGTGTTTACCTCAAGCGGCACCTTGTCGTTGGATCGTGCGGTTCATTCCGAGACCCATACCCAAACGGTTCCGATTGGTCCTTTGGAAATCGGCGAGGTGGCGGAGTTTCTTATCCACGTTCGCCCCACGGCCACCGATTCAACCAAATTTGAGTTGTCGGCGACGTTGACCCACCCTCACGCAACCGCTCCCCCACAACGAAGGACCGCCACTGCGTTGGTCTCCCCAACCCGCCAGGCGTTGTTGCGCATTTATCGTGCCGCACTGGTTCCACCAACCGATACAAACTTACCCTATACTTTGACCACAACGGTGGAAAATGTTGGCAATCACCCTTCCCCCAAGTCGGAGTTGTTATGTTATTCCACAGCGACCCATCACGATTGGCAGCTCGTCGAGGTTCCTCCACTGGCTCCGGGTGATCGGGTACAAATCACGGTCAATTTAGACGGGGCAAATTTCCCCTCCGGCCAAAACGCCGCAGTCGTATTGCTGAAGCCGGCCCCTGGTCAAACCGAACTGCACCAAAACCACGCTCGGCTTCAATTTATCCACAACATTCTTCCAGG
>JAPKGD010000364.1 GCA_026648125.1 Bdellovibrionales bacterium
CTTGATCGACGATGGCGACGGGCGCGAGGCAAAGATCTACTTGGCCGAGGACAGCGTTGCGCCACCGGTCGGACAGTTTATCAGCGCGATCGGTGTCTTGTCGGTCGACATACCAATGGCCACAAAGAAAATGCCCAAAAAGTTATCTCTTAAGGGGGTAAAATCTGCAATAGTTTGCCTTCCATAAGGGGACTCCGAAACCATAACTCCCGCGCAAAAAGCGCCAAGAGAAAGTGAAAGTCCCAACTTTTGCATAAGAAGTGCAATTGTCGCGCAGATAAATATCACTGCGAAAAAGAACACTTCTCGACTTCGAGTAGTTCCAACCATATCGAGAAATCTTGGTACAAAGTATCGAGTTCCAAAAATGAGAATGGCGAGAACCAGAATAATTCGAGCGGCTAGAGTGCCAAGATCAGTCCAAGTCAAAAAGTTCCATCCCGAGGTGGTGCTGTCGCTCATAAGTGGGAGGACCATCAGTACCAAAATGACGGCAAGATCCTGAGAGACTAATATGCCAAGGCTGGCCTTTCCGAAGGGTGTTTCCGTATGCCTTTGGTCACTTAAGAGCTTAATCACAACTGCTGTTGAACTCATTGCAACCAAAATTCCAATGAAAAATGATCTCTGCCAATCCAAGTTGAAAGTGGAGTGACTGATCCAAGCTACAATCAAAGCGGTGAGAACGACCTGGACCAGACCGAGATTAATCAGCAGCTTTTTGAGACTTAGAACCTTTTTCCAGCTGAACTCCAAACCCAAAGTAAAAAGCAGCAAGACGGAACCGATTTCAGCTAAGACTTCAACTTCACCGATTGAGCGAACTAATTTGAGGCCGTTAGGGCCGATGAGAACGCCCGCCACCAAAAAGCCCACCATAGGTGGAAGGCGAAGCAAATGAAAAGCTACGGCAACGATTGTTGCGGAACCTAAAACAATAACCAAGTTAAAAAATAGATCGTGCTGTTCAATCATAAGCTCTAGCTGGCCTTACTATCTTTGGGTGACTCAGCAATTCCACTCATGACCTCTTCGCTGAGCCGAGACTCGCCGACAGATTCAATAAACATAGCGAGTTCAATGTTCTGACATATAATTTCCCAAAAATTGGCATTTGACATCTCCATAACGACGGTGGGCTCTAGCGTTATGATTGATGCGGTCCGCGGGATGTCTGCAATGAGACTGATCTCTCCAAAGAAACCACCCTGGCGAATCTTCTTCACGGGCCGCTCATCTATTTTCACTTGAACTGAGCCGCGAAGAACCATAAAGAAGCTTCGGCCAAAATCTCCTTGGCGGATAATCGTTTCACCAGCTTTGAGGTTTTTTAGTCCCGATTTCATGGTGATCGCATAGACGATGTCCTCTGGAAGATCCTTAAACATCGGTGCTGAACTAAAGAACTGATTAACTAGGATGGCATTCCGAAAGGCTTCAATTTCACGCATATACTGAGACTGGTCAGCAGCTCGCCGGATGATTGAGGCCGGTATTCGAACAACAGAGGAGGCTTCGAGTGAGATCACGTCAGCAGTTCTCTCATTTTCCTCTACGATCGCCATTTCGCCAAAGATCGAAAATGGCCTAAGGACAGTAAGTCTTCGATGACCCTCGTTGTAGCTGCTCTTCTCAATGGCTAAAGACCCTGAGAGAAGTACGAATAAGTCTCGTCCAATTTCTCCTTGGGTAATAATACGGGAGCCGGCACGAATCCGACTGACCTCAGATTTTTCAATAACCTTCTCGAGGAGAGATGTACTGAAGTAGGAGAACAGTGGGAGTTGGCTTAATAGGTCGACGAGGTCATCGGATGACCATTCTCGACTATTCTTGGATCGCGCTCGCGCCTTATACCAGGTTTTAAACTGAGCAAATGATCTGGCCGTCAGCACTTTGACTTGAGTAAAGGTTTGAGCGGCTAGCCAAACAAGAATTCCGCCCGTGAAAAACCAAAGGATGAGTGCCGTCAAAGGTTCGCTGGAGAAGGCCATTCCAGCAATATACAGACCCGTTGAAGCTGCCCAAAAAACAACCGCGGACCACACCATGAGGTAGGATATAAAAACGGATCGAATACGTTGTGCTGTTCGCTTCTTTGTACTGGCGCCAAGCAGGTAGAGAAGAGACTTTTCGTTAAGATAGCCAGCCAAGAGATCGCTGCGACTCAGCGTGAGCAAAGAGCGTATGGCAAGCATAAATGGGCTTGCTGTATAGGGAGAAAGATCAAAGATCAATTTTATCACCGCAACTCCCACACCAAACTCGTAAACGGGCACAGAAACCATAAGAAGTGTAGCCGACAAAAACATGGGGAACAGCAGAGTGGCGGCATGAAACAGAGTCAGAAAAAGTCGATTGGTCACCAGGAACACGGGCTCATCTTTCGCCGTGAGGACGGGGCCCCATGGATAGAGTTTTAGGGCCAGTCCAAAGGCGTTCCCCGTTAACAAGAGCTGAAGAAGAACTTTGACCAGAGCTTGAAAAAATTGAAATGAGAGAAATAGTCCCACAGCAACGAAAAATCCCTTGGTCAAAGAGCCGTCGAAAAGGAATGTTGCCGTTGAAATCGGTGGCCAAGGAATCCAAAGAGCTGAAATGATTCCTCCCGCGACAAGTGCAAGACTGAGAATATAAAAGAGGGCAGGACGGGGGTGTTGCCAAGAGATTCGTTTTGAAAGGAGCAGAGTCTTGTGCCACCAATCAAAGGAGCCCTCTTGTGTGGCCCACCAACTTACGTTTTCTAGTTCGTCGCCATTTTCGAGAAAGCCGTGGTCTCGAAGCTGGTGAATAGTGGTAAAGAGGGTTCGAAAGTGAACGTAGCCCTTAAGTTTATAGACCTTCTCGATGATCTGTCGCATTGTGTATTTGCCCGTGGCCAACACCAAGAGGTCCGCAACTTCAATCAGGCGTCCACGCCGGAGGTTTATCGCGGTTTCGGCGAGCGCAGCGGCGTTGATGTCGATGGCGAACACGCTGGCGCCTTCGCGGGCGAACTGGACGGCCACGGCCTTGCCATTGCCCACCCCTTCGCGGATGGACCCGGCGCCGGTGACGATGGCGACGCGCCCTTC
>JAPKGD010000365.1 GCA_026648125.1 Bdellovibrionales bacterium
AGGCTTTTGGCTGATCACGAGTCGCACATTGTTGAAATGATTTATTATTTGGCTGGAAAAATTGCCATGCGGGAAATTCAGGCTGATCCGTCGAGCATATTACCCGTCGCCCAGCAGATATTGGGCGAAGCCCAGTCTGAGGAAATGGTGACCCTCAAGTTATCTACGCAGGATATGGAGTTTCTCGAAAAGATAAGGGAAAAGGCGGGGCGTTCGGCAGAATCCCTTCGACGGGTAAAATTGGAGGCTGTGGAGGGAATTACTTCGGGAGGCTGCCTCTTGGAGTCCAATTTTGGCTCTATTGATGCAACGGTAGAGACCCGGGTCAATCGCGCCTGGGAGACCTTGGCTGAAAGATTGCCGCAGGCGGATCAACGCTCTGGCTCTGGGGAGGGTCATGGAGCTTAATCTCGGTCGCTATAAGCGGGCTTTGGATTCAAGTAAGCTCTCACTCGACGTGGGCAAGGTGACTCAGGTAACGGGATTCTTGATACGCGGTTATATCCCGGGGGCCTGCATTGGGGGCATTTGCAAAATATTTCCCTCTTCCAATCAGAAGCCATTTCTCGCCGAAGTTGTTGGATTTCAGGACCGTCATGTTCTGCTTATGCCTTTAGGAGAAATGCGCGGTGTAGGTCTTGGTTCGAAAATTGTACTTCATCGATCTGCGGCGACGGTACACGTGGGAGATCAACTTCTCGGTCGGGTCATCAACGCCATGGGTGAACCGATTGATGGTAAAGGTGAAATTTCAGGTTACGAAGAGGTCAGCATCTATGCTGAGGCTGTAAATCCATTGAAGCGCCCTCCCATCCATGAGGCCCTGCCCTTGGGAGTGAGATCTATAGACGGTCTTATTACCATTGGCCGAGGTCAGAGGGTGAGTGTCATGGCGGGATCTGGGGTGGGAAAGTCAGTACTCATGGGTATGATGGCAAGATCTACGCATGCAGATGTGAATGTTATTGCATTAGTGGGTGAGCGGGGTCGCGAGGTTCGAGAATTTATTGAACACACCCTGGGAGAAGAGGGGCTCAAGAAATCGATTATTATCGTTGCCACTTCAGATCAAAGTCCTTTACTTCGAATGAGGGCTGCTTTCGTAGCTTCTTCAATTTCTGAGTACTTCTGTCACAGGAACAAAGACGTTTTGTTGATGATGGATTCGGTCACTCGCTTTGCCATGGCCCAACGAGAAATTGGACTCAATGTTGGCGAGCCACCGGCCTCAAAAGGTTATACGCCCAGCGTATTTTCACTTCTGCCTAAACTCTTGGAGCGTGCGGGAAACTACGAGGGGCATGGCAGCATCACCGGTCTCTATACAGTTCTCGTTGAGGGCGATGATATGGACGATCCGATTGGTGACTCTGTTCGGTCCATCGTTGATGGGCATATTGTTCTTGAGAGAAGCCTTGCTCAAAAAGGACATTTTCCGGCGGTCGATGTTCTTCAGTCGACGAGTCGGGTTATGCGAAATGTCGTTTCACCGGAGCATCAGCGAAGGTCCAGACTAATTCGAGAAAATATGGCAATCTATCGAGAAGCAGAAGATCTTATCAATTTGGGCGCATATAAAATGGGAACCAATGCCAAAATTGATCAGGCGATTCGTGTCCAACCTCTCATTGACGAATTTTTAAAGCAAGATATTGGCGAAGCCACTGATTTTAGAGAGACCGAGGAACTCATGGTTCGGATCTGTGGAGAATAATTGATGGCTTTCGAGTTTAAGTTTGAAAGCCTTCTTAAGTATCGCAAGCGCCTTGAAGAAGCCGCGCAACGGGATTTTATTGCCGCTCGCAGGGAGCTTGATGAGGCATTGGCTATGATTCAACAAATGTACTCCTCTATCGAGGAGGCGCGGGCCTACATCCATTCCTGCCAGGGGCAGGGACAGGCGGGAGATATTTTTAGAATTCTGTCTTCAGAACAGTTTATTACCGGGCAGAAAGTGAAAATTGATATTGAGCGGGCGCGGGCCCGAGAGTTGATGATGAGGGTTGAGGAAAAGCAGGAGTTACTTTTAGCCGCGGCAAGAGAGTTTAAAAAAATTGAAAAGCTTAAAGAGCGACATAAGTCTGAGTTTAAAAAAGAACAACGGCGTTTAGAAATTAAGCGAGTGGATGATCTCGTAGTCATTCGATCTGGGAGGAGAAAAACGGCATGAGCCACGGATATGAGGATTTCTTCAAAAAAGCCAGAGCAGCGAGAGACGAAGGCAAGCCACCCAAAGCCGCGAAGGGCCGGAGTACAAAGCTCGAAGACATGGGGCTTACTGCAGAGGACGTTCTGCACCAAAAGCTTCAAGTAAAGAAGGTAAAGCCCAAAGCCAAGTTTCCTTTTGGGGGTTTGTTTATCGTTGCGGCAATTTCTGCCGTTTTGGGGTGGTGGAGCGTGGACCCAGACCTTCCGCAACGACTTTCAAAGCATGTTGAGATCAGTTGGATGGGAGCGGCCGAAGCCGAAGGGGTAAAATCAGAGGAAAAGAATTCCGCGACAAAGGCAGATAGAACGGCAGAATCTTCCGCGACAAAAAGCGAGACGAAATCCGATGCGCAAACAGTGAATGGGTCTGGTGGGTCAGAAGATACCAGTCAATTCAGTAACTTGCGCGAGCGCAAGGCGGCTTTAGATTTGCGTGAGAAGGAACTCAATAAGTTGGAAGAGGAATTGCAAAGACAGAAGGATGAGCTGGACGCCAGGATTAAGCAGCTCGAAGATTTGCGGGCTCAAATATCAGGCGTCCTAAAGGAACGGGTCGAGGTCGACCAGGAGCGAGTAATGAAGTTGGTAGAAACATACTCGAATATGCGGCCGAAACAGGCAGCTGAGATCCTGGCTGGAATCGATGAAGATTTGGCCGTAGAAGTTTTAGGGAAGATGAAAAAGAAGAATGCCGCAGAAATTATGAACCTGTTGGAACCCGGAAAGGCCAGAGCCATTTCCGAAAAATACGCGGGCTATAGAAGGCGATAAAATTTAAAATGGCGATAGTTGATGTAAACAAAAATTTGAGTGGATTGATGATGG
>JAPKGD010000366.1 GCA_026648125.1 Bdellovibrionales bacterium
AGGTCGTCCCACAGCAGATAAGCCGACTTCGCCATCGCATTATCGGTAAATCCGTCCTCAGGATCTTCTCCATCTGGGCCGTTCAAAAACCGGGCTTCAATCACCGCTGAGAGCTTGTGATAATCGAACGGGCGCATTCTCACGCCAATATCCGCACCCATGAGCCAAAAACGTTGGTCCTGATTGCTTAGTACTTTTTCGCTCGCCGTAATACCAAACCAACGAATATCCCCACTTGCGTAAAGCGACAATTCCCGCTCAAGGCGATAGGGGTCGTCTTTAGGAATTACAGAGAGAAAATCCTCTTCTGAATTAACGACTGCTCTCCACTCTGAGTAAGAGTCCTTATCATAAAGCCTAAGGGGAACATCGACCTCACGAACTCCCCTCATCTCAAAGCCTTCTTTTGCAATTTCATCTGACAGATTGAGTTTTGGTTGAGGGGGTGGCGAAACTTCGACTTCCACTTCCTTTTCAATTTTTACCTTTTTGCCCTTTCGAACTACGTACTCAACTCTCTTCTCTTTCTTCTTTGCCTTTTCTTCCTGGGCGAGGCGGGCCTTTTTGGATTCCGCTTGGGGTTTTCGACCGTAAAATTCAGTCGCTCGGGACGCCAAGGCCTTCATTCGCTCATAGTACGGCTGCCGATCAAGTGGTGCGGGAGTGGCCTTGTCTTTAAGGTGTTCAGAGCGCATAGAGCGTAACCAACGTTGCTGATTCCAAATTCCGTATTGATTGCGCATGCCACCCCCTTGTGGGTTCACGTGGCATCCCTGACAAGAAAGCGTACATCGTCGGCCCGCTGCTGGCTTATTAAGGCGGCCTGGGGAGTGGCAAGCTGCGCAGTTTTCTGCATAACGATTCGAGAGCCACGGCTCAGAGATCGAATCTACGGAATGAAATGAAAGAATAAAAAGGGCGGACGCTGCTAGAAATCTTCGAAGTAAAATCATCTTAGTCGTATTTTAGAGAACGGAATTCAATATGGTCAATTTAAGTCACGAATTTTCCCGCGTTACGTCGAATTAGAGTTTACATCGACTGTAAGCAATTACGACTGGACCTCGGTCGGATTCAACTCCAGAAGTAGGAGACAGTGCCAGTTGGGCCAATATGTCCCCTTTTGAATTTCTAATCTCATCAACGAGGTGTCCCCGCCGCCCCAAAAACCTACCTGTGCGTATTTCATAATGACTTACAACTTGCGCCCCGGCGTTCTTAAACCCACCCTCAATCGCGGAGAATCGATAGAGCTTAACATTTCGTTCTACCTGAAGCCGGCTTCTCATACCGTACATGTCACAGGACAACTCTTTTCCTGACAATTCCTTAACGAAAGTTTCATCTAGGGGCTGAGCCTTTGAATATTCATCTGCCAACGACTTGGCTTGATCGCGACTTACATATTCAATAGTTGTAGCTTGAGTCGGGGCTAAATAGAGGCCCTGACAAAGCAATACGATCGTAAAAATAATCCGCGTTGGCGCCATAGTTCGAGTCCAATTCGCAAGGCGTGGGCCACCCAAGGCTCTTTTCTATGCATATGAAATTAGAGGACTTTTTGCTTCATGAGTGGCCCAGGTCCAGTCCCGGCCCTGAATCAATTACAGGACGAGGCGCAAATAGGCCTCGAGATCAGGCCCCCGACTTGATCCTCCACCTCATCCAACCCTAGTATGTCGAAGTGAGCCAAGACGATATCATTTCATTTCTAGTCGCCCTTTTTATTGGCGCTTTGGTAGGAACTGAGAGAACCCTCGACAAGAGACGTCTTGGGGGCCGCTTTCTCGGCTTAAGAAGCTTTATTTTAATCGCGGAACTAGGCGCTCTTGGAGCCTGGCTGGCGCGCGGCCTCAACTCACCTTGGATCTTTTTAACAGCCCTTTTAGTCATTGGTGCTCTGCTCGGCATGAGTTACTGGCAACAGAATAAAAATGCAGATGAGTTTCCTGGGTTGATTACAGAGTTAGCTGCACTCGTCGTGTTTATATTAAGTGGCGTGGCAGTGCTCGGCTATAATCAGTTGGCCGTCGCGCTTGGAATCGTAACCACCGGACTCATTGCGCTCAAAGAAACGCTCCATGGGTTAACCAATCGACTTCGCTCTCGCGAGTTTCTCGCCGCACTTCAACTTCTTTTCGCCACTTTTTTGATTCTCCCCACTGTACCCAATACCTATATCGATCCTTGGGAGGCGCTGAACCCCAGAAAGCTTTGGTTGCTCGTCATTCTCATTTGTACGCTTTCAATGTTCGGCTATTGGGCGACCAAAATCTTTGGTCAAAGACGCGGGGCTACCTTTACAGGCGTTTTTGGCGGATTGGTTTCTTCGACGGCCGTCACCTTAAATTTTGCCCGAAGAAGTCAAAAGGAACCCAACGTAACCGAGTCACTTGCCGCAGGAATTTTTGCGGCTTGGCTGACCATGTTCATTCGCATTGCGGTGATAGCCTCAATTATCAACTTTGCGATTTTGGGAAAAATCTGGCTTCCTCTTTTTATGGCGGCCTTAGGTCCATTTGGAGTCATGATTTATCTCGGGCTTAAGTTAAGAACGCGAGGGAAGCGAGCCAAAGAAACCGGTTCTACTGTATTGCAAAACCCCTTTGAGCTTTGGTCGGCCATTCAGTTTGCGGCTTTGTTTGCCGCGGTTCTTTTGCTCTCACGCTGGGTCCAACATGTTTTTAATAGCGAAGGAGTTTATTTGGTGACTTCGCTCGCAGCGATCACAGATGTCGATGCGATCACGCTATCTATGGCCGAATTGCAACTCAACGGAACCATCAGTCAACACGTAGCCGGTCACGCGTTACTTCTCGCGGGTCTTGTGAATACGTTAAGTAAATATGGGCTGGTGCTTCTCTTTGGAAACTCTAAACTTCGCCAATTATCAACGACTGTAGTTATAACCTGCTTGGTCCTTGGAGCTATTGGCTGGGTCCTTTAGTTGTTAAATCTCAGACTATCTAGAGCGAGTTCGGCGATTTGATTCGTAGATTTTCAGCAGTTATCCACAATTTTTTGGT
>JAPKGD010000367.1 GCA_026648125.1 Bdellovibrionales bacterium
TTTGAGACCACCGTCATGCTGATCCTTCTTCATCTCATGCCCCTCCTCTATTATGAAGAGCGAAAAATTGAGCGGGAATACCTCTATCAATCGTTTATTCGCCCCGAACCTAGCCCCATTTGGCTCGCTCTCGGACTAGGAATTTTCTGGCTCGTACAAGCTCTCCCCTATGTCCCCCACCAGGCAGGAAAAGCCGTGGCACACTTGGAGGAAATTCTTGCCCTCCAACCGGTAGCTGCCGCCGAAGAATGCGAAAACACCACCTTTGCCGTTTTCGAGAATCGTCTCACTGAGGTGAACGTCACCCCTCCCCAAGATCGTCCCACTGCATTTCGCTGTAATCCCTACTTACGTTTTTTAGATCTCAAAATGGCCTGCCGAGAAATGCAGAAGGACACGGACTTCAAGACTTTGATGAGTTACTTTCGTGTCCGCGGCTTGAAGGACAAAACTTTTCAGCCGACGTTTAACAGCGAAGATCTTTGCCGCTCGGACCTAAGCTACCAAGATCTCGTGGGAGGTTCCCTTGGAATTTGATCGTCGTAGGACGCGCTGGCACCATATTGCTCTATTTCTAATCTATGTCGTTGGTGTGGTGGTACTACTACTCAATAACAATCAATATCTCTACTCCCACATCGAACTTCGCGAAAAGATTGTCGGCGAGCGAGTGGAATCGGTGATTCCCATTCCCAAGGGCAGCAAGAGTATGGGAACGGGTGAGGCCACTTACTGGCGTCGAGGCTCACCTGAACGTTCGGGGCATGACCTACTTGGTAGCCCGCGCGACAAGGACTTTGTCACGGACTGGCAGAAAACTCTGGTTGAGAATGCAGAGGATGGAGCCGTATCCGCATGGTCGGCAGACACGAGCGGGGTTTATATTTCGGGAAGCAACAAAGACGTGTTTGCCATCGGAGGCGATGGTGAGCAACGCTGGCGTTACAGCTTTGCGGCGACGGATGCCGGATCTTCCACTCTGGAGCCAGTTCTTGACGAATCCGCGGCGTACCTTTCGCACTCTTCTGGTATCGTGGTGGCTCTCGAAAAGGCCAATGGAAGTCTTTTATGGCGTCTAAAAGTGGCTGAAAACATTCTCGCTCCACCGGTTTTGATTGAGAATGAACTCTGGGTGCTGGTGACACCTCTAGAAGCTGAACAAAAGCGCCTAGTAGACACCGGTGAATCTAAGACAAGTTCCAAAAAGTCCTCAAAAGCAAGCTCTGCACCATTGCAACGCTTTGTTCGAATTCAGCGACAAAGCGGAGAAATTTCTGGCTACTCAGAAGCCTTTAGCTTGAGCGGCCCCGCCCAAGTCTCCTGGTCACGAGATGAAAAACTGTTGGTGGTTGCCTTGGACAATAAAGTCACCATGGTTTCCGCTGATGAAGGAAAGATAGAAGGTTCCCAGACTCTTCCCGACGCCATTCAAGGCGGAGCGACACTGGTGGACGGCAAAATGTTTCTAGCTCTTACCTCAGGCAAAATTCAGGCTTGGGACTTAGGCAAAAGCGGCAAGTTTGAATGGGAACTCGACCTGTCAAGCCCACCAAAGGCCGCACCAACTTATGTTCCCTTGTTTCAACGACTTGCCGTTCTTACAGCCGATGGTCACATGTTCATGATTGATATAAAAAAATCAGAGTCGCTGTGGCGCCTGAATTTAGACAACCGAAACGTCAGCCATGAAATTATGTCCGCTCGCCTGAGTGGACGCTTTATCGAAAAGCTCGAACTTAAGTGGGAAAAGAAAGGTTGGACCGTGTGGTCGCCCTGCTCCGAAAATCGAATTTGCATTTACAATCCAGAAAAAGGCCAACTCCTATCCCGAATTCCAGCCCCCGCCTCCGTCGTTTCTGGGCCGCTATTTGCGGGTAAGGAGTTTTATTTGATCACCCGCTCTGGAAAGGCGGGGGACCGAACTTATAAGCTCGTTCATTACATCGATGAAGACGCCTTTAAGAAAAAGGCTAAAGAAGCCCAGGAAGCGGCCCAAACCTCAAACAAAGGTGCTTCGCAAGCTGCTGAAACCTCTCTTTGAGGAGCGTTGACATCGACCCAGAGGCCAAGATATGGTCCTCAGTTCTTACCGGAGCGCGGGTGTAGCTCAGTTGATAGAGCGTCGCCTTGCCAAGGCGAAGGTCGTGGGTTTGAGCCCCATCACCCGCTCCAAATTTTTAAAGTTGGTTCGACCTAATTGGCAGTTCCCTAACAATCCTAAGTACCTAACAACACTACGAGAGAGTGGTAGGTCACTTGTCTTTATTTCAAGAAATTTCGTAATTTTTCAGTCATCGCTTGCCAAGTGCTTGCCAGCATCGAGTTTTGAATAGCAGCGACTAGCGTGTGCTTGCGCTCAGTAGCAAGCGCACTCGCAAATATACAAAACTCTTAGTCTTTTTCAGCAAGCAGTAGCTTGCATTTCAAAAACAATCCCACAGCAAAAAAAAATCATCTCCTCATGCTCGTAAGGTTTATTCCTTCGCGCTTGAGCTATTTGTCAGGAGTTAACTATGGAAATGTCTATAACCGAAAATAAATCATCACAAGCCTATATCTCCGAGTTCGCAGTCATCATTAAAAAAATGCGCTTACTCAGAAAACTACGGCGAAAACAGGCCGCTCATTTTTTACCTTTCGATCACAAAAACATCGAGCGACTTGAAAATGGTCGCGGCAATATCAGCATCGAACAGTTCAAACTTTTTCAAGATGTCTATGGCTTCACCGATGCAGACGTAGAGTGCATCCGATCTGGAAAATACAAGGCCATTGAAAAGATCATCGAGCCCAAAGAAAAGATCACTACGAAGAACAGAAAAGATCGTCGCTTCTGCCATCGCAAAATAACCAGAGAGTGCAAAGTCTTGAAGGAGCTTAGAATTCAAAAAGGACTGGATCAGTACTCCGCAAGTAAGGACTGCAAGTTTGGAAGAAACACCATTGGGTTCATTGAAAATGGACGAGTCACTTTAACAGAAAAGAAAATTCGCCACATTGTCGAAACCTATGGCTTCACGA
>JAPKGD010000368.1 GCA_026648125.1 Bdellovibrionales bacterium
ATCTCTGGTATCACGCGCCCTAAATCTGAACTGATCTGAGTCAAATTTGAAATGAGTACTTCCAAATTCTTTTTGCGCAAAGCGACTTCTGTGACCTTTGTCACCCCTTGAGCCATATCGTTCATATTTCCAATCAACGGAGTGAGTCGATCAAACATCTTTACCAGCGCCTTGGTGCGATCGGGGTCAGCAAAGGCCTCTGCCAAAACTCGCAAATTCTCACTCAACTTTTCAATCGTTCCCAAAAAGGGTCCGAGCTTTTTACCGCTAAAAATATCCATCACATCGAAGCTACTCTGAAGTGGAATCACCTCTCCAGGATTGAGAATTCTCGCAGTTTCAGACCCTACACTTACTTCCAAAACTTTTTCGCCGATCACGAAAGGGCGAAGTATTTGCACGTAGCTATCTTCACGAACTTGTGGCCGAAATTTCTCAATGACCTCGAATCGAACGAGAATTTTTTCAGCTCCGATCAGCTCCACATCTTCCACAGCCCCGGCGCGAAGACCTGCAATTTGAACCATAGTTCCAGGATGAATTCCCTCGGCACTTGTCATCATAGTTTCAAAAGGAATCTTCTTGGCAAACCAGCCCTTCTTTATGGCCACCCCTACCGCAATTGCCAAAGAACCAATCAACGCAGCTGCGACAAAAATGCCAGCGATTCGCTCGAACTTGTTAAACTTTATTTTCATGCAGCCTCCAAGCCCCTCAAACTGATTTTCCCTTGCCGAATATCCAGGCGCTCCACACTCATCTGATTTAAAAATGCCTTGTCATCTGTAGCGATAACTACAAATCGAGTTTTACCGCTGGCCACATACTCCCCAATTGTATGAACTAGCTCACGGGCAGCACTTTCTCCGAGACCTGTGGTTGGATCATCCAAGAGAAGCACTTGAGGCTCGATAATCAATGACCGCGCAACAACACAGGCCTTTCTTTGGCTCCCAGAGACGGAAGACGGACGACGATCTGCGGCAGCTACCAGGTCAAACTTTCGCAACATCAATTCGCAGCGTCTCTTAATTTCTTCGTCCGTAAAGCGCTTATGGTATTCCAGAGGAAGAGTCAGATTCTCTCGAATCGTCCGATTGTTGAGAAGGCCTCCCAAATCAAAAGAAAAACCAAAACACAACCGGTACGGAAGGAATTCTTCAAATGACATATCCCCCACAGACAATCCGTTTAGCAAATACTCGCCTGACGACGGCAATACCAACCCCGCCAAGAGACGAAGCACGGCTGACTTTCCTGCTCCACTGGCACTACTCAAATGAAAGATCTTTCCCTTTTCCAATTGGAAATTACTTTTTTCAAATAGCAGAGTCTGATCATATCCAAACGATAGGTCTCTAAATTCAATGCTCTCTATCGATTTGGTATCAATCATATCAATCCCAACTTCACCAGCTCATTCAGATAGAATAGGGTTGTTACAATCAAATTAAATACGGTCACATAAACCACCGAGTTTACAACTGCTTTTGTAGTGACCTGAGGAACCTCATGGGGCCCTCTTTGAACCTGCAACCCCTGATAGCTACTCACAGTAAAAATAATGGCACCCGAAAAAGTATTCTTTAATAAAAACAAAAGCACATCCTCAGCAGCAAAGGCTCTGGCTAACGAATCTGCATAAAACGAAAACGGTGTGGCATCCACCAGCCGGGTCACAAGAAACCCTCCAATCAAAGCCACCAAAATAAAGTAAAAAGCCAAACAAAGTACCGAAATCACGCCCCCCACAAGACGAGGAAAGACCACGTAACTCAAAGGGTTGATGCCCATTACTTCTAACGCTTCAATTTCTCTGTTCACTTTCATGTTCCCGATCTCTGAGGCCACAGCCGTCCCTGACCTCGCGATAACAATCAGCGCCGTTAGCAATGGACTGATCTCACGAACGATGACCACAACCAAAAGATTCCCAATCATCTCCGCTCCGCCAAGGAGACTTAGCTGCGCCTGAGATTGCATGATCACAATGCTCCCGCTTGCTAATGCCAGCACCGAAATCAGCGGCAGCGCCTGAAATCCGGTAAAGTAAATTTGCGCAGACACCACAGAAAATATTGTTCGTAACCCTTGAGCTTGGTCAAAGAAGGTGGCTCGGACAGAGAGATAGATCATCTCAAGTACGTTCAATGTGTACATCACAACTCGAAGTACTGAGCTGCCCCAATCGTCTATTTGCCTAAACATGTACTGAGCCGCTGTTCGCATATTCCGAATTCCCAAATGATATTCAATCACTAATCGGAATTTGCAGACCTCGTCTGAACTAAAATTTCGAGCGACTAGACTGGGCTAACTACCTAGTATGCCCAGAGAGAATAAAACAGCGATTTGATTGACTCGGCAATCACATCTGACCAGTCAGGAACCAAACTTCCGCTGACAATGGCCTGCGACAAAATGGGAAAATCAGGTGGAAACACAGCACGAAATGTCTTTAAAGCCCGATGCATATGGAGCCTCGAGGTCACAAGAATGAGACTCCGACAATGTAGCGCCTCGACCAAAGGCAGGGTTTGCGTCGCATTCCCGTACGTGGTTGTCGATCGGCGCTCAAGAATAATGTCTTCGTCCTTAAGCCCCCCATAAAAGGGCGCTGTGGGTAAGATTTCTCGCCATCCCGCCTGTGGGTGCACGCCTGAGATGATGAGCTTCTTCACAGAACCTCGGTAAAGCAGATCGACACCTTCTCGAACTCTCCCAGGACTTCCTGTGACGACCACAGCACAGTCAGCAACCTGATCTTCGGTCCACGAATTTGGAGGTATGGATAGCACCGTATGATATTCAATGCGGAAGCGAATCGCCGCCAAGATCACAAGTAAAAAAAGATTAAATATCCAAAGTCGCTTCCAAGTCACAATCGACTAGGGCCTTTTTGCCAGAACTTCGATTTCAACATTTACTCCCTTAGGCAGGCCAGCCACAGCGACCGTACTCCGAGCCGGAAATTTGCCCGTGAAGTACTTGGAATAGATCTCGTTGACTGCCGAAAAATC
>JAPKGD010000369.1 GCA_026648125.1 Bdellovibrionales bacterium
AGGGCCTTGTCGACGTCGACGGGCTTCTTAACAGGTTTTTTACGTGGGGAACGCTTCGGCTTTTTCTTTGGCTTGGGTTCAGTAAAAAGTGAGGAATCATAATCGGGAGTTTCTGGGACAAACTTAATCTCTTCGACATCGGGCTTTTCAAGAACTTTGGGGCGGAAAGTGGCATCCTCCTCTGTGGATCCTAAGCGGAGCTCGAGCCGCGCCAAGGCTGTCCAACCCGCTGCAGTGGCCTCACCATTCAAAGTTTGGTCAAAGGTCAATCCAACAGTGAAAGCATCACCGATATCCATGTCAACATGGGCGCGAGCCCCGAGCACCTGAGGATTTGCTGAATAGAATTTCCAGCTTCCTCCATTGACCCGTGAGGTGACCTGGTCACGTTCAATACGTCGGTCCGCTTTGTTGTCATCGATAACCACATAATTCGTGTAGGCGTCGAGAGCGAGACGAAAAAAGCTTGGTTTCCAGGCGGCTCCGAGCAGCAGCTCCGCATGGGACGCACGATCATCATCCTGGTAGAGAAAACCTATTCTTGAATACGGGGTAAAGCTGCCGAGGGGCCAATCCGCCCAAACGCCCGCATTAATTTTCATGGTGCCTTCGTGAGTAAGGACTTCATCGGTGTCCACTTCCACCCTAGAGAAGGGATAGCTCATCCAAAATTCAGCGATGACGTTAAAGGCCGTGCGGCCCAAGATGTAGCGCAGTCCTCCTGTGGCATCGGTGACTTCTGAGTTGGTTCGTGTGTAGGTCCCGTCGCTTGACTCCGCTCGGGCCATGCCGAGCTCTGCAAACAGAGTGAAGTCTTGAACAAGCTGATACTCTCCCCCCACAACGCCATTTATGAGCTGATAGTATCGCCCAGTCCCAAGGGTCGAGTAACTTCCTCCACCAACGTCGTAATTCGCTGTGGAGCGAAAATATCCAGCGTTGCTGTAAATTCGCCCCGTCCAGTTCGGAGCTGAATCAGGAAAGGGGGCTGCCATCGCTTTCGAAGCGAAGCTTGACCCTCCCGCCAGGAGCAAAGCAATAAGTAGGTTAGAAAACCAAATCATGTTACGTTCATTTTAGCATTGGAGTCCTATGGAGAAGAAACCATTTCTCGTAATTTTCCTTACAGTGTTTATGGATTTGGTCGGGTTCGGAATTATCATTCCCATGAATCCATATCTCGCTCGACAATTTGGAGCTGACCCACTTCAGGTCGGGCTGTTGATGACGGTGTTTTCTGGACTTCAATTTCTATTTTCCCCTTTTTGGGGGCAATTGAGTGATCGACTCGGGCGCCGGCCAGTCATTTTGTTGAGTGTGCTCGGGGCATCGATTTCGCATTTGGGATTTGCGTTTTCAACGACCTTGACCGGGCTCTTTTTAGCCAGGGGATTTGCTGGTCTCTTTGGCGGAAATATTTCGGCAGCCATGGCCGCGATGGCTGATATTACACCTCCAAAAGACCGTGCCAAGGGAATGGGCATGGTTGGAGCCGCCTTTGGGTTAGGTTTTGTCTTAGGCCCTTTCTTGGGTGGAGTTTTCGGAGCGGTGGGCGAACATCTCGGGGATCTTCCGCCGTTTGGTGCGAGTTTTCCTGCGGTCGTCGCATCAGTAATTTGCTTTGTTAATTTTTTGATGGCTTGGAAGATGTTTCCCGAGACTCACCCAAGGTTAACCGGAAAAGGTTCTGTGCGGGAGGCGGTTCGAACGTCTCGACTTCTCCTGGTGTGGAATCTCATACGGCAGCCGACCTTAGGCCCGGTACTTTGGATTTACTTTCTATCGAGTCTTGCGATGGCACATATGGAAGCCTCTTTGTTTTTGTTGGTTCAGGATCGCTTTTCCTGGACGATGACAACTGCAAGTATGGGATTTGCCTATGTGGGAATTATTATTGCCCTGACTCAAGGGGGCATTATTCGGCGAACTTTGCCAAAATGGGGTGAGGCGCGGTCCTTTTTAATAGGCCTTACTCTCATGGGAGTGGGCTTTGCGGGAATTGCGCTTTCGCATCAAGTTTGGTTGCTGGCGATAGCCGTGACACTCTTGGCACTCGGCAATGGATTTTCGAACCCCGCTTTGACAGCGAGCGTGAGTTTGCTCTCGAGTGAGGATCAGCAAGGTGGTTCGATGGGAGTCAACCAGAGTCTGTCGGCATTGGGCAGAATTATTGGGCCAGCCTCTGGGGGTTTTGTTTATAAGGAATTGGGAATGGGTTATCCATTTTTAATTGCCTCTGGGCTTACCGCCCTGGCTCTAGGGATGGGCTTTGTCATAGCCTCACGTGTGCCTCGGGCCGCAAAATGAGTACAAATTACTTTTCTGTATCCTGGTTTCAAATCGAAAATTTATTGATAAATAGAATTTATTTTTTATTTATTGATATGAGTCTGAATGAGGGTCCCGGTGAACTCCCGCCAGAGTTGCGTGAGTTGAGAAGGGTGATTCCAGCCGAACGAGTGGTTGAAGAGGTTCAAACACTTATTTCAAGTCCGGATCAGCCGGTGATTCTACTTTGTGAAGACGGAAAGCGCTCCGGGCCGGTGGCAGAAACGTTGGGCGCGCTAGGTTTGACGAACGTCTTTATCGTGAGTGGCGGAGCTCAAGATCTTATCAATGAATATCGGTCGGCCAAACTCAATTAAGGTGACGAAGAAAAGAGCTTACCGAGGCGACTTGCGCGCACCGACGGAACTCCTATGGACAGTGCAAATGCGGCTGGCGATAAGACGGCTTCTTTCTGCGACTGAGCAAGTTCCTGTGAATCTGTAAGAAAGGCCCCAGCCTCGTCTGGTGTCCAATGTGCAAAATACTGCGCGGATAAATTTTGATAGCGAGAAATAGCATCGTAAGTGAGAACGGAGGCTGCAGCTCCTGAAGCCACAGCGATGCCGGCACCGCCCATGGTACCCAGGGCAACTGCGGCTGGTGGGAAGAGAAGAATCAACGGCGCAGTCAGTGCACCCGTCAATAAAATGTTCCACGCCATATTG
>JAPKGD010000037.1 GCA_026648125.1 Bdellovibrionales bacterium
CCGAATCAAGCACTGCAAAGGGAAGACGTTGCGAATCGAGATTGATTAATTTGACAAGTGGGCGCTCAATATTTGAGGGCAAAGCTGATACCATTTCCTTCTCGGAGATATCAGAGCATATTGGATGAGAGACCAAGATGAACTTGTCCTTGTTTTGAATCATGCAACCTTACCACCTCTAGGCCCAGTCAGAGCGATTTGGGATTAAAGTCCCCTTCGCAATCAGCTATAGCGCAAATTTGAATTCTGGACATCTATCCGCTCCCGTTATATTATAGGAAACGAGTTGTTAACAGTTTGATAATAGCATCCCCGACAGACCTTTGTCAATACAGTCGGAAACAATAAGTTATCATCCTGTTAACAGCTCGTAAGACCTTGAAACTACAAGGGGAATGGCTATGACCCAAAATAAAATGGCGATAGGAAAGAAAATTGAGCAACTTCTTTCAGAGAAAAATATGTCGCAGGCGGAGCTTGCCGAAAAGGCCGAAGTGACCCGAGCGGCTATATCTCAGATAATAGCTGGTAAGCGCGTGCCCACCCTGCCAGTGCTTCGGAAACTGGCTCGCGTGTTGTCCGTGTCTATTGATCATCTCGCCGGCGGGAGCAGCAAAACTGACGTTGAAGCGGTGCTGAAGAACGACCCCAAGCAAATCGAGTTTTTTAGAAATTTTCAAAGCCTTGATCCTCAGATTCAGGAGATGATCAAGACGCAGGTTGAAGCCCTTAAGAATAAGGGTACGAAGTGATCCCCGAGCAGCAGGCACGCAACCTACTTGAGGAGCACGGAATAAATTCGTTGCCTGTCAATCCGATTGCCTTGGCGGAAACTCTTGATGTGTCAGTTCAGGTTCACGACTACGGGTCTGCTTTCGAAGGCATGCTGGTCGTCAATGCTGACAGCATTTTGCTTGGAATTAATAGTCGGGTTCAAAATCAGCATCGCAAAAAATTCACCTGCGCTCATGAACTGGGTCACCTCACCATGGACATTGGAGTCGACGGTGGAACCTTTCAATGTGCTGGAAAAGACATGGAATCGTACTCAAAGAAAGTTGATGTTGTAGAGGTCAGAGCCAATCGATTCGCAGCAGAATTGCTCTTGCCAAAGTTCCTTATTGAAACCTCAGTCAAGGACAACGAACTATCGTGGAAGAGCATAAAGGACCTAGCCGCCAGCGGAGATGTCTCGCTTACCGCCGCGGCAAAGAAGTTCATTGAGCACACCGACGAAGCCTGTGCGCTCGTCGTTTCCGAAAACAAGATGATCAAATGGTTTCAGGCCTCGCCGAACTTTTTGTTCAAAATGGATACGGATGGCCGAGTTCTCTCCGATGCGAGTAAGGCTAATGGCATGTTCGCTAACGGACGTGCAATGTCCGACTTCGAAGAGGTTTCAGCTCTGACCTGGATAAGCTCGGGATCAGCAAAGCGCGATGACAAAATTTTGGAATGGTCTCTGCCCTTAGACTCATACGGGAGAGTGCTGACGTTGCTCTGGGACGATCAAGGTATCGCTGAAGAAAATATTGAAAAAGAGATGGATGGTGATTCAGACAACAGTTTCGATCCAAAATATGGATGGGAAACGCCGACTTTTCACAGGAGCAAGCGAAAGCGTTAAGGAGGATCATGGCGCTCAATGGATTGACCCAAGGGAAAAACCTAAAGCCTTTTTTATGTTTAGTCAGGAACGCCTATCACGACCTATTTTTAACAAACCCTCCGCAAAAGGGCGCAAAAGAGGTGGTCTTAACGCGGTCCTCTCACGTGAATCGCTTGAAACAAGCATTTCCATATTATTCAGCTGCCGATTTGGACAATTTGTTCACGGAGTTTGAACTCCATGCGCAAGCACATGGAAGAAATGAAATAAAGCAGCTCTACGAATATTATTTCTCTGGTATATACCGAGACCAAGCTGAGTTTATCAGTTCATCGAGACTCTACCACTTCTTGTCAAAGCGGTTTCTTCTTACGACTTTGCAGAAGGGGTTTGTCTATCCAAGTATTGCTGACTACGAAGAGTTTAAATGTTTGTTTAAGTTGTTCCAGGGGAACGCGCAGCTTGAGAAAGAAGGCGTGCTTCAAGATATTGATTTTTTAAAAAAGTGGCGTGGCTCAAATACTGAATTGATTGACCTACGGAATCGTGGGGCCTCAGAGACTGAGGTTAACGATTTTCTTGTCAACACGGCATTTGTGCCGGCGTACTCCTGCTTCACTGAGCTCAATAGCTCGCATATCACAATGCATGCGAACCACTATGGATCATATGGGATTTCATTCGAGAAAAACGACGTTGTTGTTAAGAAGCGCCCCAATAATACTGTGGAACCCAAAAACTACATTCGGCCAATTCACTACTGTGACAATACCTATGTCAGCACGCCATGGATTTTACTTGATCGGATCAGAAAGAACTCAATTGATAGGTCTGAACGGATGGGGCTTTTTGCTGACCTCCTTTTGATCAAACCAATTCACGAATCACTATTCCACCCGGAATTCGTTCACAGCGTAATGAACGAAAGGGAGTGGAGGTACGTTTCCCCAGAGCGATGCTTTAGATTCGATCTTCGTGATGTTCATTCTGTGGTAATTTCCAGGTCAGACTATGAGAAATGGCTCGACGATAAAGTTGACACTGATGTCGGAGCCTTACTTTCGTTCTGCAATTCAAACGACTTGGCAATCGAATATGTTTAGGTCAGGAGCCAAAAGCTATTTATGTACTAGAGGTAACCTAGTGTCTGCAAAGCCGAGATAACAAATCTGCTGGATCGCCTCGAGTATTACACTCGATGGAATTTTTTCCTGCTCTAGGCGTTTCTCACCGTTTTTTATAAGGCGGTAGAGTTTGAGTTCAGCCGCCGACAGTCCGTCCGGATCACTTGTCTTGATGGACGGCTTACCCTTTGCGCCGGTCCAATGATTGTTTAACACTTCCTCAGACATCAGAAACGCTTCTGTGTGCGGAAACTGCTCTCGCATGAGGGATAGGATTTCAAGCCCATGAGCATCAATGTCACCCCAGTATAGTAGGCGACCCCGATCTAGAAATCGGTGATGCTCGAGCGATCCCACCAAAAAACCTGATCCGAAAATTACCATCGTCTTTGGGATGGCGGGAAAGGCTAGATAACTGGTCTTATTTTCGATGATTACAAATTGAATTGACTGGTCCGATCCTTCGATAAGTGCAGATATTTCTTTGGTGGGGACCTCCATCTCCGAAAACGGAATTCCTAAAGCTGAGCGCAAAGCTTCATCCGGAATTCGAAATGCGACCTTCTGAACATCAGTTTTAACCAGGAATCGGTCTTCAAAGGTCGCGCCGCTTTGGTTCTTTCTTTCCTCGGGAAGAATCACATCGAGAATCTCCGCAAGTAAGCCTTTGTTTTCTTCGATAAATTTTGAGTGAACAGACAGGGGAAAGAGGCGTGGGTACAAATTGAAATCGGTCCTTGTTAAAAAGTATCGACCAACCTCCAGAATGCCGTTCCAGATAGACTCACTCTCAAGCATTCGGGCGGGGCTGGATGGCCTGCGCAGCCAGGACTCCATTTCGGGAAGCTCGGCCCTCGATTTTTCAACGAGTTTCATGAGTCGTTCAAATTCACGCCTTTTACCTAAAAATCCCAACAAGTCCTGGTGCGTTTCAAATACTACTTTTTCGGGGAATGTCTGGGTTCCAAATTTTCGAGTATTGACCAACTTGTTATGTACAATAGGACCCGGCGCGCCGGTATGGGTCTTATCGATCTTTCTTAAGGAATCTGCTTCCTCTCGCCAGCGTATAAGGTCACCTTTCAATCCAGAGCGATTGAGGGGCACTATCCATGGGAAAAAGTCCTCGCCTGAGATGGCAGCTCGAAAAGTGGAAAGGAGCTTTCGCTCGGCCTTAGTCTTTATCTGTTCACATAGGTTCACGGACTCACCGACAAACTTTCAGCGCCGGCGGACGTCGCCCGCGAATCGACAGGCTTCTTGCTGTGTAACTTGCGGCCAAGAATTTGCTCGGTCTGAATCCGTGTTGCTGTATAAACTCGCGATTTACTTTTCGCCTCATTGATCGACGCGAAATGAAAACAATCGATATGAGGTTCAACCAAAAAGCCATACATTGGCGGAGACGCAACCATAATTTGGAAGCCGACTTCCTTAAAAATAGAGAGTACGAGCTCAGAGTTCTTCTGATCCATCCGGGCAAACGCTTCGTCGAGCATAACGAAGTTGAAAGAATCAGCGCTCACGGCATCTTCAGTTAGGCCGAATTGGTAGGCCATGGCCGAGGCAAGAATAGTAAGCGTCAGCTTGGTTTTCTGCCCGCCGCTTCCGCCACCGCTACTCCAATAATAGTTCTCAATTTTCCCTGTCTCAATATTTGTTTCAACTGCGTAGAACTCAAGCCAATTTCTGACGTCCAGCGCTCTATCGCGGTCAGTTTCCGTCTCTTTCGCCGTTAAATACTCAACAAGCTCATTGACTGCCTGAAAGGCTTCAAGTTGTCTTTCTCGATCAAATTCTTCGGTTGTTCGGGAGAGACACTTGCGAATTCGCGCCTGAAAATCCGCTACACTTCTATTGTTTTCAATGTCTTTGCAAAGAAGGGATATTTTTGTTGTCGGTGAGTAAAGCGTGTTCTTCAGCGGCTTGTTGATGAGCTCAATGGAATCTCTGATCTCGTCCACTTTTTCGCGCATCGTCTGATCGAGAAGAGTAACGGCGTTAAGACCCTTTTTGGTGAACATCTCTCTAAATCGAGATTCATATTTAGGAAGGTCCTCATCCTTCAAAGAATTATACTTTTCAAGAAATTCCTTGGCATGGTGAATTGAAGGATCAAGGTCGTAACATTCATCGCTCCACTTATCCCTGAATCTATTCATGCAGCCGGTGGCAATCCTTGATGCGCGATCTCTGTCAGTGGATTTGGCATCTTTTAACTTGCGCAATTTTTCATTGAGACTACTAAGGGCGTCGGCAAACTGCTCTTTATGGATATCAAGTCCCATATCCGACAGGACTTGATCCAACGGGAGAAACATTCCGATGGCGTCAGTTGAAGCAATCGTTTCATAGTTTGCGCGGTATTGATGTATGTCGTTGTCGAGCCCATCGATATGCACCTGCAGAGTATTTATTTGTTTTTCCAGCTCCTTCAACTGCTGATTGAAGTCTTGAAGCTCGCCATTAGCCTTCGCCAACTGATCGCGCAAGAGCTTGGCATTCTTGTTTTTCTCCTCTAGCAACTTGAGATTTTCTTCCTTTGTTGCGATCAGGGAGGCGGTCCGGCCGTGGGCTACCTCATCGAAGGATTTAAATCGGCCGAGATTTTTTGCCGCTCCCAGCTGCTTGTTAATTTCATCCAACTTGCTCTTGTGCTCTCCGGCTAGTTTCTGGGCTGAGCTGAAATCGGCGGCGACGATTTGGATTTTTTCGACCAATGCCTCTCTCTTGAGTTTTGTATCCCATCCTAAAATATATTTGGTGCGGTCGTTGACATTGCTGCGATCGTCTTTCACATGCCGTTCCGAATCGTTTTTGACGAGGCCTTCCTTAGTAATGCCACGATTTGATGCCATAAGGTCCTGTGCAGAATCGCAACAGAGATGGTCGGCAATTTTCCGGAGGTGACGTTCAATCCAAAGCGAAAGATCACATTGTTTGATTGCAATCTTACTGTAAGCGAAGAGGTTGTCATCTTGCTCCGGACGGACCTTAATGGCCGTCTTAGAATCTACCCTCATGAACGAGAGTTTTCCCCTGAGATTATTTTGTTTTACGTAGGTGGTGACTTTTGAATAATTCTTCTCTTCAACTAAAACATACAGGGCATTGCCATGGAGCAGTCGCTCAAGGGCGCCTTCCCAAGCTCGCTCGGCTTTTTTGACTTCGATCAATTCCCCAAGAAATGGCAGATCATCGTTGGTCAGTCCAACAGCGTCAGCGACCCGGGCTCTCACGGACGCATGAACGTTGGGGATGTTACTGTCTCGTTTGCCGAGGCTATCGAGCTCAGACTTCAGTGATTGCAATTCCTCAGATTTTTTGGAGCAAGTTAGGTTTGCATCGCTTAGATTGACTTCTATCTGTTTGACTGTTTCAGGGAGCTGGCTCTCGAGGTGTTTTGCACGGGTCATCGTTTGTGCGAATGACGCTTCGTCCGCGCAGCCGGGAAGCTCAAGAGCTAAGGCGTCTTCATTGAAGAGGCCGGCAGATTTCTTCTGGCCCTCGGATTTCGACTTGAGGGCATCGATCTCAATTTCCAATTTTTCGATTTGATTTGCACCTTTGTCCTGTGAAAGCGCCACCTCAAGAGACTTAATTTTGTCCTCAACTTGATTTTTCTTTTGAGTGACTCCGTTACTTTTTAGCTCATAGGTCTGTTTACCGGCTTCATGCTGCTTTTTCTTGATGGTACAGACATCAATGTATTGGTAGGAAAGATACGGTTTCAGAATGGAGAGTTGGATCTCTCGATCTGCTATTTCTTGAGAGCATCTGTTGTAGGTCTTCCAACTGTCTGGTAATGGGCCCAAGATCTCAATCTGCTCCTTGGCTTTAATAATATTCTTGTAGGTTTCCGCCGAGTTACGATGGAGTTCAATAACCGTATCGACCTGTCCTGATACGTCCAAGCGGTCCAGCATCGAGTTCCGAATAAATGCCCCGAGATTTTCGAGGTCGCGAAGCGAAACTGCAACTCCGAACAGCTCAAGGGCTTTTCCACTTCGCATCCCAAATAATTTCATGAACGCATGGGAATAATCATTAAACTGGTCATGGACTTTGATAGCCGCAGGGTCGATTGTCTTTAGCTGCTTTTTTAAGAGTGAGATATTCGATGCGCCTTTGAAATCGTCGATCGTGAGCGCTCGTTCAGAGACAACAAAAAACTTTGATACTTTTTCGTCGTGGAGCCACAACACTTGGGACAGGCAAACTACGCGTTTTGAGATTTTTGTTCGAAAGCAGCCAATTAAAACCGAATATTCGCCTTCATCTGGGCGAAGATATTTTACCGCACCTTCTTCACCTTGATTGTAGGCACCCTTGATATATGATTTTTCGTTACGTTCACTCGATTTCTCAGCGCCAGAGGCAGCGTTATATAGGCGCTTTCTATTTGGCGTAAGAAGGGTGACCACGGCGTCAAGGACCGTTGATTTTCCGGCTCTGTTCTCGCCGGTGATCCATGAATGCTGTAGATCCGGCTTAATTGTATCCGGATTTTTGTCATAAGTTCCCCAATTGTAAACGGTGACATAGTCGAGACCGAAACTATCTTCGTTTCTGGCTTTAAGCATGCTCAGTTGCATGATCGACCTCCCTCGCTTCAGTCTCTTCTGATTCTGTTTCTTCTGGTTGCGTAAGTTTATTTTTGATTTGGATCAAATCATTGATTGGAAGTCTCGCTTTGATGATTCTTTGAATTTGGAATTGCTGATCGTCACGTCGGTCAGTTCCTTTTTCCGCGTTTACCAACCGCAAGAGTTGTGAATCACATGCCTGTGTAATTGCGGTATCGACCAAGCTATGAAATTTTGAATCGTCCTCTGCAAGTCGTGTGTACGGAAGCATTTTTTCTCTGAGCTGCTTTCTTGTCAGTACACAAGCTTGGTCCTCTCTTTCAGATCGCTCCCACGAGTGAAGTTCTTCGCGCAGGATAACACATAGGGCAGTTGCGTTGCGCGATAGCGCACGCCGGACAACAAGTCCACCGGCGGCGTCCTTTCCATCATCGGATGAAACTGATTTTAGAAATGCGAATCCCTCTTGTTCATCTACGAAAACATCTAAACTCAGTTTTTCAAAGAATGTTTTAATGGGATTGGTGTAAGTAATGATCTGATTCCAAGCGACAGCATCTTCACGGTAGATGGCCCCTTTAATCAGGCCCTTGAGGGCCGAAGCGTATTCGATAGGTCGTTTTTCTTTAATCATTTGTCCCTCCACGAAAATCCGGACGGTATAGAAACTGTTGGCGCCATCCAAGTTTCTGATACGGACTTACCTGCTCGTTTAATTTGAATTTTCTCGGACTTTTCAAAGTCGACTTCGCATCCCGCGACATTGTGAAAGAGTTCCGTATATGCCAACCACTCCCGAAAACCTTCTTGGCAGGGGAATAGTTCAATAACTTCGCCAATTGAAACTCTCTTCTGCCCCTCAAGGGCCAAGAGGATATTTTTTCGCAATCGTTCAAGATCTATAGGCGGCACACTGAAAGCTGAATTCAGATGATCCAAGAGTGGAACTGCGCCCTGATCATCAGTTGGTTGAGATTTAAGTCGAACAATTTTTTTAGGGCTCCAGAAAGGGCGCTCAAGAGGAAGAAAGACATCACATCCATCTTCAATGAAGAAAAATGGCTCGGACCGACCGGGCTGCAGTGGTTCCTTCATGAGCGCTGCTTTGATTTCATTGAGCACAATCTCTAGGGCTTTTCCTTCTTGGATTTTTGAGGTGCTAACGGCGCCACGAACCCGCTCGATGAGAAATGAGGTTGCCTGAACAACTTGTTGAGCGGGACCTGTCAGGCCATGAAAGCGTTTCCTCAGACTAAAGGCTTCATTGCCATACCGTTCTTTGAAAACGAGTGCTGCTTCAGGCAAATTCTGAATGCGTTCCATGTAGGCCAGAGCTTCGCTTTGAAGTTCATAAGACTGAAGATAGCCCATGAAGCCTTGAAAGCTTTTACCTTGATCTGAGTCAGAAAGACTTTGATTTGCATCAATTGCTTCACCCAGCAGTTCGCCTCGATTTTTTTCTGCCTCAATGGCTTGGCGGTGAACATTTCGACCGATCGAATGAAAGTTTTCTGTAATTTCGCGGAAATCGCCAAATAGGCTCGAAAGATCATCGTCAAGACGCGCCAGGCGCTCTTTCACCTGAGTAGAACTTAGAACTTCAGCTCGGCCTTCACTGCGTATTCTTTGAATCTCGCGATCAATTTGTTCTCGTTGTTTTACGAGGTCATCGATGCGAACCTCAGGGTCCGTGTTCGTCTGAATGGCAATTGTTTTTAGACTATCAAAAATTGCCTTCATTTTTGATTCTGCGCCGACGAAAGATGCTCTTTCAAGACGTTGGAGAAAGT
>JAPKGD010000370.1 GCA_026648125.1 Bdellovibrionales bacterium
CTCTGCCGTCACTTTGCCTTGAGTTCCACCGGAAAACCTAAATCCCTTTTCGCGAAGGGCTAGGCAAACACCAATATGGAAGGCTGCCGCCTTTACCCCGCCACCGCTTAAGACTAATGCCAGCTTCTTCTTTTCGCTTAATTTCATGGATAATCAGTCTACTACGCCTATTCACCCGAAAGAAGGACAGAATTAGGACCTCCGTCCTGTGAGTATCCAGACGTCCGTCCTGAGCAGGAAGTCCTTGACCAGGGCGGAGGTCCGGATTTTCATGAGTAATCACTGCGGGCTCTTTACTGAGCAACCCACTGTGGTAAATTTTGACTAACCGGAAGGGCCTACTCATGGAACCTCAAAGCTGGCTACCCATAACTGAATATGCAGGAAAGTATAGGGTGAGCATCTCTACTTTGAGGAGGCGAATTAAGTCCGGAGAAATTGAATACAGCTTTCAAGAGGGAAAATACCTTTTGAGGGATGAGCCACTCAGTGCCAAGCCAAGTGTCCATGTTCACGCGGCTCCTTCTGCCACCGTAGCCCCCCCACAACCAGCCAACGGTGGCGGAGCCTCGCCGGCTCCATCAAATCAAGAAGAGGAAAGTGCGCCGATCTTTTCGACGGCAAACCGACTTCTTCATGAATTGAAGAAGGCCTATTCGTTGATTCTTCAGGAGAAGGAAGAGCAAATCCTTCTCTTGAAGGATGAGGTCTCGGATTTGCGGACCTTGGTACGGGTTCTCGAGACAGAAAATGATCGATTGAGAAAGGGCTCCTTATCGGAGCCCTGGATCGAATAATTACGCCGCTGAAGCTGCGGGTATTTTGTTTTTTCTCGGAGCCTTCTGACCCTGCTGCTTTTTCTTCATGTTCTTGCGATCAAAAGCTAAGGCAAAAACCTCATCCAAGTTTTCCACAAAGATAAAGCTCATCTTCTCCTTAAAGTCCTTAGGAATCTCGGCCACGTCCTTTTGATTGGCGAGTGGTACTATTACAGTTGTGATTCCATGGTTCAATGCAGCAAGGGACTTTTCTTTGATTCCACCAACAGGCAAGACTCGGCCCGCCAGAGTGATTTCTCCCGTCATCGCAATATCGCGACGAATGGGCACCCCGGTCATTAGGCTCGTCAATGCTGTGGCAATAGTCACACCGGCCGAAGGTCCATCTTTTGGAATTGCGCCTGCTGGGAGATGAACGTGAACTTCATTGTTATCAAACCAATCTTCGTCAATACCAAGCTCTTCTGCATGAGCGCGAGCGTAAGACATGGCCGCCCGAGCCGACTCCTTCATCACATCACCAAGTTGGCCGGTTAGAGTCAGTCCGCCTTTACCCTTCATTCGTAGAGCCTCAACAAAGAGCACTTCGCCGCCAGCTTGAGTCCAAGCCAAGCCGGTGGAAATTCCGACTTGATTTTCCTTAAGGCGCTCTTCTTTGAGAAAGCGAGGCGCACCAAGCAGATCTACAACTTTTTCAGCCGTAATAACGACCTTGTCCTTTTCACCGAAGACAAGGCGCTTAGCCACTTTTCGGCAAACCGATCCCACTTCGCGTTCGAGATTTCGCAATCCCGCTTCTCGGGTATAGTGTCCTATCATGAATTTCACGCCATCATCTGTGAATTCAATCTGATCAGGAGTAATACCGTTGCCTTCAATTTGGCGTGGGATCAGGTGCTTCTTTGTAATTAAAAGCTTATCAGCTTCTGTATAGCCACTGATCTCAAGAGTCTCCATACGATCTCGTAAAGCCGGAGGGATATTCTCGAATACGTTTGCGGTTGCAATAAATAGCGCATTCGACAGATCAAAATCCACATTGAGGTAATTATCCCTAAAGGTGGCATTTTGCTCGGGATCCAAAACTTCAAGCATGGCAGCACTTGGGTCACCACGGAAGTCAGACCCTAGTTTATCAATCTCATCTAAAACAATAACCGGGTTATTGGTCTTGACCTGCTTGAGGGCCTGAACAATCTTTCCGGGCATAGCACCAACATAGGTTCTTCGATGTCCACGAATTTCCGCTTCATCCTTAACGCCGCCGAGTGCAATTCTGAAATACTCCCGGCCCATTGCGCGAGCAATGCTCTTACCCAAAGAAGTCTTTCCCACCCCGGGCGGGCCAACAAAGCAAAGAATTGGACCCTTCATGTCCTTTTCTTTAAGTTTTCTCACGGCGAGAAACTCTAGTACGCGATCCTTCACTTTATGGAGGTCATAATGATCTTCATCTAATATCTTCTGGGCATGATTCAGGTCGAGATTATCGATTGTCGAGCGAGCCCAAGGAAGCTCTACCATCCAATCCAGATATGTGCGAACCATAGAGGCTTCAGACGCATCCGGATGCATCCGTTCCAGGCGGCCAAGCTGCTTTAGAGCTTCCTCCTGAACCTTTTCTGGCATTCCACAATTTATTAGCTTTTCTCTTAGTTCCTCGAGCTCTTCCGCTTTAGAATCCTGGTCGCCCAACTCATTCTTTATAGCGCGCATTTGCTCACGCAAAAAATACTCGCGTTGACTCTTAGACATTTCGTCCTTAGCCGTACTGCGAATACGCGCCTGCATTTGCAGAACTTCAAGCTCATTAGCAAGGATCTCATTGACCAAGAGCAGACGTGCTTTTGGATCGAGAGTCTCTAATACCTTTTGAGCGTCGCCTACTTTTAAACCGAGATTGCTAGCTATCAGATCAGCCAATCGTCCAGGTTCATTGACGTCGTCTAATACCAATAGAATATCAGGAGAGAGCATTCGGCCCAGAGCAATGATTTTCTCAAGATGCTCTTTGGCATTACGGATCATTGCCTCGACTTCTATTGGTGTGGCACTGACATTTTGGTCTTCAACTTTTTCTGCACTCACCTCAAATGAAGGCTCATTGCGAATGAACTTCTTAATTCGCCCTTTTGCTACACCTTGAATTAATATTTTTACTCGGCCGTCGCTCAGCTTACGCATGCGCATAATCATTGCGATAGTTCCGAC
>JAPKGD010000371.1 GCA_026648125.1 Bdellovibrionales bacterium
ACGTGCTCGACGCGTGGGACGCGCTGGGCAAGACGTCTCCGGCGGCCGGGCGGTGGAAGGGCGTGGTGGAGCGCGCCAGCGCAGCCTTCACCGCCGCCAACGCCCTCGAGTAGATCATATGGGCCATGACCTTAGACCAGCTCATTGTCTTTAAAGAGATTATCGAAAGCGGAAGTTTTCGTGCTGCCGGTCAGAAGCTCAATCGAGCCCAATCGGCGATTAGCTATGCCATCCGCCATCTTGAAGACCACCTCGGGCAGGCTCTCTTTGATCGAGATCAATATCGACCGCAGCTCACCGATGCCGGGAGAACTCTTTATCGTAAGGTGACAGAGGTCCTGCGTGAGCATGATGAGCTAGAGGCCTTGGCGGAGGTTCTAAGAACGGGCGTGGAGGCTCAGATCGAGATTGGCATTGCGGCATTGGTGCCGATGAAATGGCTGCGGCCGGTATTTTGTGCTTTTGCTCGTAAATTTCCAAGAACACGTTTGAGTTTAAGGGCAGACGTTCTTGGGGCAGACCGCCAGCTCCTTTCGGGTGGGACTGAGTTGGCGTTGGCAGAGCCCCCGACGGTTCACAATGCGCTCGAGGTCGTCCCATTTGGTGAAGTTTTAATGAGGCCCGTTATTTCATCAACGCATGCTCAGATTGATCAGATCAAAAGCATCAATTCGTCACCACTCAAAATGCTGCCCCAAATTGTGGTCCGCTCGAACTCTGGCGCTGAGGATCGGAGTGCGGGAGTTATTGTGGAATCTAAAGCGTGGCGGGTCAGTGATTTTTCAAGCAAGCTTGAACTTATTGAGGCGGGGTTAGGTTGGGGAAGAATGCCAGAGCATTTGATAGAGGATGGCATTAAGAAAAAAAGACTGAAAGTGCTCAAGGATGATTTGGTTTATCGAGTGCCGATTAGTCTGGCCCGCCGGCTGAGCGGAGTGCACGGACCGGCGGGCCAGTTTTTGTGGGAGCAAATTCAAGCCTTACGGCCTTCTAAAGCCTAATGAGCCGCCTGACTGTTGCGTTCTACTTCGGTCTCTTCGTCCTCAGGAATTTCGATAGCACCAGCCGCAAAAAGTGCGGCGAGGTCCTTTTTGACCTGATCTTTGGCGGCTAAAATCGCCTGGTAAAAACTGTCACCCTCTTCTCGGGCTTTGACGGGAATATCATTGGGTGAGGTCGCAACGGTAACCGCAAAGCGCTTGGGCTGAGCATCCACCGTTTCTTCGAGCAAAAAAATCACCGTACCGATACCGGGGGCAAATTCGTTGAGTTCGTTGATCTGCTGGTAAATGAAGGCGCGTTCACTGGCACTTGGTTCATGGTCTCGGAACTGAGTCTGACCCATAGCGACACCTCCTGTTAGCTCTTAATTTGTGTTCTATTTTAGCGCTGTCAAGGTGCCCAATGAAAGTGAAGATTCCTTCACATTCGATCTGAATGGCCAGAAGGCCTCAAATTCGCCTCAGAGGTAGAATTTGGGCCTTGAGGTCTAGTCTGGGACTTTATAACCACCAGCGCTGATTCAAAATTTGCTGAATCTGAGACTGGTGGTGTTTTTTGCTTATGGCTTAGTTTCACTGTAAACAACGTCTTCGACCAAGGCGGCACCATTATAATTCTGAATTACAGTGCACTTTATTTTTACTTGAGTGCCAGAACTTACTTGATCGAGTCCTTTGAAGTAAAAATGGTCCGTGCCCGCAAAGTATTCAATTGTAACGCCACTTGGTTCGGTGGCCTCGCAACTCTGCACGAGGTAATTAATTGATCCAAATCCACCTTCGCCGAGCTGTTCGACGTCCATAGCAACCACACTATGTGCTGAGAAGAGTGAACCCGTATTGATGGATATCCTAAAGTCAGGCTTATTAAGAAGCCTCACTGAAATTTGAGCTTTTAGTCCAGCACCGGTGGATCCAAATTGAGAGTTACGTGAGGAAATTACAGCCTCAATGTTTGCGCCCGTCCCCGGTGGAACAAATCCACCCGAGTTGTAAGTCCACATTTCTCCCGCATTAATAATGGCCCCACTGACGATCATTAGAACGGGACCAGCGGCGAGGGGATTACAGTCGATAAGAAGTCTTGCCCTTTTTTCGGCAAGGGATTGTCCAGTGTCAACGCAAACCCAGTTAGTATCACCGGAAAAATAAGATGCGGCGCCTGTTAGTCCACTAAAACTCCAATTGAGATCACCAGCAGGAATGGGAGTTTTACGAACGGGAGTGAGTGGGTTTAAGGTGTCCTGCTCCCAAACCTCAACTTTTGTCGGTTGGCCGAGACGCTGACCCTCAATAAGGTTAAATGGACCCGAGTTTGAAAGTCCTCCGACTGTATATTCCACATTAAGTCGGTAAGGCCGCCAGTTCGAACCCGTTGGCCCGCTTGAACCGGAGGAGCCTGTGGAACCAGTGGAACCAGAAGAACCAGAAGAGCCAGTGGAACCAGAGGAACCAGTGGAACCGGACTCCCCGGTGGCGCCCGTTTCACCTGTTGCGCCGGACTCGCCTGTGGCACCAGTAGCGCCGGATTCACCAGTGGATCCGGTTGAGCCGGTAGCGCCCGAAGATCCAGTAGCTCCCGTTGCGCCAGAAACCCCTGTGGCACCGCTTGAGCCATCGACACCAGTCACGTTCTTTGGCCCCGTTCCAAACTGACCAAGAGCACCATCCATGCCGACGACCGCAATTCTGGGCCTTCAGTGGGGCGATGAAGGCAAGGGCAAACTTGTGGACCAGCTCTGTGCCCGCCACGACCTCTGCGTGCGCTTCCAGGGCGGCGGCAACGCCGGCCACACCGTGTACCCTGAGGGCCGCAAGGTCGTGCTGCACCATCTGCCCACCGGCGTGCTGCACCGCCACTGCCTCAACATCCTCGGCCCCGGCATGGTCGTGGACCCTTTCAAACTCATCGCGGAGATCGACGAGGTCCAGGCCCTGGGTTACTCCTGCGAAAAGCGCCTCGTTATCTCCGACCGCCTCGCCATCACC
>JAPKGD010000372.1 GCA_026648125.1 Bdellovibrionales bacterium
TCGGCGTCGACAATGTCGTAGCAGAGGTACAGGCCGCCGTTGTCCCAGGCGAACTTCACACACTGGGGCTCTGCTATCTTCAGCTCGGGGCGGGACTTATCGGCCCAGCTGTGGTGCAGCTTCATGGCATCGACGTCCTTCCACTCGTCGAGTTTCCCGTCGATGACGGGCTTGTCTTCATTTGCTCCATACTACTCACACTCTCTGTCACCGCAGTGGCTTGCTGAGCTGAGGCTGTTGCGAGCTTAGACGAAGCGGATGATGTCTCATTTGAGATCTGGGCCATGTTCTTTGAGACCTCAGCAAGTTGGTGGCTGACGCCCTCCAGGCCATAGGTCACATTCTTAGTGACAAAATAAAGAATAAAGCCAAATGGGATCCCACAAAGGACCAATAGCCAACCAGCGACCATGGCCCGACGGGTCCCCGCGTTGGCGGAATCTGTGGAAGAGCGAAATTCAGCGACCTGTTTATCTTTTTGTTCTGTCGCCCAGGTTTCAAAGGCGGCAATATCCATTGCCCCTTTTTGTAACTTACCTTGAATACTCGATAGCTGCTCCAAGCCCGCCACGACATTTTGCAACTGCTCACTGGCCATTTTATAAGTCTCTTCAAACTTCCCAACCCGCTCATCCAAATCGGCACCTGATCCACCGGCCTCCTTGAGGTTTTCAATGGCGCCTTTGGCGCGCTGATGGGCGGCTTCCAAAGTGGCAATTCCATCCATACTTCCCGAAAATGCCGCCTCAATCATCGCCCCCTTAACACCGCCCAAAGCTTGCGCTAAACGCTCGGACGACTCTAGCATTGGCAAATGCTCTTCGACCATCTTCTGCATCAAATCCTGATTCTTACTCAGAATTGAGAAGTTTGCCGCGAAGTAAATGAGAAAGCCTAAAAAGCCAAAGCCTAAGGCCGTAAACAATTTTGCTTGTATGCTGAATCTAGCTAAATAGTTTTTCATGCCATTCTCTTCGGTACTTAATGCCCACCATTTAAGTCGGGTTTTTTTCGACCTAAGCCCTGCTGAACAAACTGTTCAATTTCCTCAGTTAAGAGATAAAAAGATGAAATGTGGGATATTCAATGGGGTTTGACTTGGGATCTACATTAAAAAGAGCAATGACTTCTGTTCTTTTGCCCGGCCTTAGGTTGAATACCACGAGATCCGAGTTTTCCACGATTTGATGTAGACCACGCCCGGCCCCGCCCTTTGCTTTGTTTAATTCGCCAGCCTGTCCCCCATAGCAACTTTGGAGGTATTTAAGGATCGTCGATCCGGAGAGGGCGCCAAAAGGGTCCTCCACTGAAATCGCTGTAAACATTCCGTCTGAAGCATAACGCATAAGAGCCTGATGCTCGGGTTTAAGTTCTAGCAGCTCAGTTCGAGGCAAATGATTAAAGAGACTTTTGCCATCTTTGCCAACAGGAGCATCATAGATGGCGTTCATCAAAAGCTCTTCAGCAACCGTCGCCATTCTTTCACGAGTGGTTCTACGCACTCCAAGCCCCTCAAGGTCACTGTCCATTTGCGAAATCAAAAACCCACGCTGATCACTGCGAACAACTGGAAGTTCCTTCACCTCAGTACCCCATGCGAGATACTTCTCGAGCCCAAAAAGATCATGACTAATGAGCTTAGAAACGGTGGTGCCAATATTTTTAATGGTAAAGGTTCGATCGTCTTCACTTCTTGAAACAATATTTGGCATGAAATCGAGTTTAAGAAGATCTGGCAAATAATTGGGAATATACTCCGAGGTCATTAGTACAACTTTGCAATTGGGATTGGCGGCAACTGCGACCGAGGCCAGATCCAACATGGCCCGATCAACAAAAATAATGTCGACACCCGCCTTTGCCGCCTGGCGAGCTTCTTCCTCTGATGGAGCAATTTCAAGACCGACGCCCGTTCCACCTAAAGCAAGCTTTGCAACGATTTGCTGTTTTTTATCCGAATCTGCCAACAGTACTCGCTTTGAACGCATCGCAAGCTCGGTCGAATAAAGAGTGGTCATAGGTTCAAGCATATCTACAGCGCGATGGACTGCCGCTTGGGCTTTCTCAGTTATTTCTTTTTGCTCTTTGTTTAACCCTTTGGACAATTCGTCCAATTGACCGTCCAATGGGATAAGATGCTCGCGGAGCAGGCGTTGCAAATGGTTCATCGTTGAAGATCGATTGGCATAGAGTTCTTCTAGTTTACGATGACTGGCCATAACCTCGGCATTACGGGCCTCGAGTTTTGTATTCGCCGCGGTTAAATCTTCAGTTTTTCTAGTTAACTCGGTCGTTCGCTCTTTTACTCGCTGTTCAAGCTCGTCGTTGGCTACGCGCAGATCGTCTTTAGCCCGCTCTAATCGCAGATTCATTTCTTCAATTCGCTTGGCCTTTTGGTTGGTCTCTTCAAGCCGCTTCACCAACACCTGGGAATAGATTCGGTACAAAATGTGCTGTAATCGATCGGCTTCGGGCCCCGAGGCGTGGCTGAGCGCGCCCGCATCGATGATGTACACTTCCATCCCATCCGACGCCTGAACAGTCGCAGAACAAGGTCGTTTTGAAATGACGCTCATTTCGCCAATTAAATCTCCAGGCCAATTCACCTTGGCAACTTTGACTCCATCCACAAGGACCGAGGCTTCTCCCTGAATCAAAATGTAAAGGAGCGAATTATTTTGACCTTGAGTGAGAAGATTCTCTCCGCCGTTGAGCTTGATGTACTGAGCCATGCCCGCCACCTGCTGAATAAGATCAGGCGGCAAAGTTTTAAAGAAACTGAACTGCTTCAGAGTCTCCAAAACCTCATTCAACGGCAGTTTCTTAGCCGGTAACGCGGACAATTCTCACTCCCTTAATTTAGGTCTCACCTCCATTTTTCGTCACCGCCGCCCAGTGTCGGGCGCGTGCACCTGATCGGCTACGACGAGGACGGCACACTGCTGCGCGAGCTGTTTTCGCGCGACGGAGTGGGCACCATCGTCACGCGT
>JAPKGD010000373.1 GCA_026648125.1 Bdellovibrionales bacterium
CCTCGCCCTCGACCGCAAACGGGTGCGCGCCCATAATTCCTTCATTGAAGCTCCTCGCCCTATTTATCAATGGGAATCTGTTCAGATAAAGCCACGCGATCCACCTTTCCCGAACCTGTTAAAGGGAATTTGGTCAAAAATGTAACGCCATCAGGCCAGGCCCAATACATGAGCGTTTCCTTGCAATGTCTGAGAATTTCAGCTTTGTCCAATTTATGGTTTGAATCGCTCACCACAAAGGCCCAAAGCACAAATCCCTTGGGATTACTTTCATCCGTTTTCACTATAGCAGCCACGACTTCCCGTATTCCCGCGAGAGCCTCAATGGAGTGCTCGACCTCATTGAGACTAAATCGCTGCTCATAGCGCTTAATCAAGTGATCTCGCCGGCCCTGAAATAAAAAGCGCTGACCAGCCTCAATTGAAAAGTAGTCACCAGTTTTAATCCAACTGCCCTTAAGTCCCTCGATGGGGCCAAGCTTTTTTGAAGTGAGTTGAGGATCGGCAAAATATCCCATCATTGTGCCTGAACCCTGATGCACCAACTCTCCAGTTTCTCCCGTCGTACAGGGGCGAAGTTGGTCGTTCAGCACGTTTGCCATGGCACCACCGATGGGCTGAGCAAAGGAAGCTCCGTCTGGATCGTCACTTAAAAAGGTTCTAAAGGTTTCGGTTTGCCCGTAGGTGCGGATGATTCGAGTGTGAGGGAAGCACGCTTTAAGGTTTGTATATTTCTTGGCCGAAAGTAATCCACCAGAGATCGTTAAATAGTCGAGCTTAGGGCAGTCAGAACTTTTTGCGTGCCTTAAGTATTCCACCCAAAGATGAGGCGTGCCAGTAAGTCCATTGAAGTCTCCGTCTCGTAATAATGCGACAACTTTAGTAATAAACGGAGATTGAGTAATAGTGAGCTGTAAATCTCCCAGCAAGGTTGTAAGAATCTGATTGAGCCCCAAATCATGGGAAAACGGAAGTGCATTTAAAATGCGATTTCCTTGTCTAAGTCCGAAATCACGAATTTCGCCTTCCGCACGGTGAGCGAGGTCGTCTTGTGATATCATTACGATCTTGGCATCACCAGTTGAACCGGAGGTTAACAGAGTCCACCCCAGTTCGGAGGGCGGAGTATATTCGAGCCTCGATTGAGGTTTGCCCAAGACAAACAATTTTAGGGACAAATTCAGGTTGATAGTCTTCAAAGGGGCTTGGTCTTGCCGGGTTGCCAAGAGTTCGAGGAGACGACGAACTTCAGAGTGATCCTCACAGTCTGTTACTATGCCTGAGGCCAAGAATGTATCGAAATATTTGAGCATTTGCAGAACTGGGGTTCGTGGACTTATGGAAAGTCCAACGATATCGTTGCTTAAAAGGCCAATCACGGCCAAAACACTTGAAAGCGAATCCTTGCAGACAATCAGAATTCGATCCTGAGGCTCCAACCTCACTTCGCGAAATTTGTTCAGAGATTTTTTTGTAAATTCCAAAAGATCAGTGTTGGAAAGCGAAAGCTCAGAACCCCGAATGGCAATCGGATACGAATGAATCTTTGCTCTGGCTTCAATCGCCTTAGCCCAACGATTCATTTGTCCTGGTCAATACAAAAGCTTCTATGGTTTTAATTGATTTGAAATTCGCGTCGATGAGATCGTTGGTGCCGACAGTTATTTGATATTTTTTCTCCAAAAAATTAACCAACATAAATATGCCGATGGAATCTAATGCTCCTGCCTTGATTAAGTTAAAATCATCTGCGAAGTCCGCAGGGATATATCCTCTAAAGGCCGGTTCCGATTTAAGATATTCACGAACTTCAATGGCGATCGACATCAATATTTTATCCTTGCCGGTAAAAGTGTAGTAAACTCCTCGGTGAGGGGCAACGGCAATTCAAAGCGACTTCAGGTAAGATATGTTCGTGGTAGTTAAAAGAACAACTCTCATTATTCTTGCATTAACCGCTGTGCTGGTGGCGCTTGAATTGGGGCTACGGCTGAGAATTCAAATTGGAGCGAATGCTGTCCCAAGAACGCCACTGGCTCCATCGGCCGCCCAGAATTTTAAAGTTCTCGTTGTGGCAGACTCCATTTTGGGATTTTTGAATGAACCCCAGTCGGCCAGCGCCAGATTAGCTCAGCAACTTGGAGAGCACGGCGTAAAGGTCTATGAATTTTCAGCGCCCGCACTGACAACCCAACGCGTTATCGAAGGTCTGCCGGTAAGACTCGCCGAACTTCGTCCCCATCTGGTTTTGTTAATGATTTCGAAAAGCGATTTTCTTGGCCGATGGATCGATAAAAAATGGTTAGGTGGAAGTCGGGTCGTTCGGGCCCTTGTCTTATTCATAGCCGACCTCAAATTCCGTTGGATCAAAATGAGAGTGGGCGATAAAAGAATGTCTACCCCATTTGATTTGGCATGGAAGTACTATGGCGAAAATGAATTTGCTCTCGCCAGAGACGAATTTGAATCTCAGCTCCCCAAAAGACCGTTTGATGTACGAGCCATGAGAGCAGTCCATCGCTGTTACAGACTGCTGGAAGATTATCAAAGAGGAATTTCTTTTTTTGAAAGTCTGGTCGAAAGAAATGCCAACAATCGCCTAGCGAAAGGGCTGGCGCTTGGTTTAAAGCGGGAATGGGAAATCAAGTCGGGACAGGAGTCGGCGAAGACCATAGAAGAACTCATATCGCATCTTGAGAGCGAGTCTGAAAATCGGGCCCAATTTAAGGCCATGCAATGGCTCAATAAATCAGTGGGAAAGCATCAGGAATTTTTGGAGGCCTTTCGCCAGCAGTCGATGAGCCAGAGCGAGCCCCTACGGCACCAAACAATAAAAAATTTGAGCACAATTGTAGATTTGGTAAGAGGTGCTGGGGCAGAGGCGGTGCTGTTGCAATATCCTACGGATCTACTTGAAGTGTTAAAGCTTGAGACGAGTGGCATTATTCCTCCCCCACCACTGTGGGGAAGCAGAGAAGTCTTACTTG
>JAPKGD010000374.1 GCA_026648125.1 Bdellovibrionales bacterium
TAATGTTTTTTAAACAGATACGTCTGCACAATTTTCGTAACTATACAGAGCTGGCTTTAGCTCTCAACCCGGCTGTAAATATCTTTGTTGGATACAATGGCCAGGGAAAAACAAATCTTATTGAAGCAATTCATATTGCCGTTAAAGGTGATTCATTTCGTCATGGCCACCCTGATACATGGCTAAGAAAAATCGACGGTGGTCATGTCGACCAGACTTTGATTGCAGCGAAGGTTGATAAAAATGGGCTAGAGAGTGAAATTCAAATTCGCTGTCAAATGGCCGCAAAGAAATTCTTAATCGATGGTAAACGAACATCTGCAAATTCCCTTAGGGAAACATTTCCAGCAGTACTCTTTTCCCCCGAAAGTCTCTCCGCCATAAAGGAGGGTCCAGAACAACGTCGGCTCTTGGTTGACGATGTCATTCAAAATCTAGGTGGAAGAGATGGGCACAGGGTGGCTGAGTTTAAGAAGGCATTAAAGTCTCGCAATCGTCTTCTGCGAGATTTTCATGCCGGAGTTTACACAGAAACACAGCTCCATGCTCTTTTGGACGCCTTTGATGAAGTCTATCTCCCACTCGCGGCAACGCTAACACAAGCCCGAATAGCGACTTTAAAGGCCCTTTTCCCTCACCTTCAGAAAGCTGTTCAATTCATTTCACCAAAAGACCTTGTGGATATCTCGGTGGATTACGAGATTTCCTCACAAAGCGCCTTTGATTGGGATCTTCATCAGATTCTGTCGAGTTTGCGCAATAGACTGAAATCATTGAGGAATTCAGAGATACAGAGCGGTGCTACTCTGGTTGGCCCTCACAAGCATGAAGTCAACTTCCTAAGTGCTGGAAATGACGCGCGTTATTTCTGTTCGCAGGGGCAGCAAAGGACCCTCATTTTAGGTTTCAAGATGGCTCAAATCATGTATCATTACACGGTTTTCCAGGTGCATCCTTTACTGCTTTTGGATGATGTATTGTCCGAGTTGGATCCCCAAAAAGGGGCTAACTTGCTCAAGTTTCTGGAAGGCATACGTTCGCAAATTTTGCTGACGACTACGGATATTTCATTTCCGTTCGAATTCGGCAGAAAAGAAATGAGCTTGTTTCGCCTGAGCAGCGGAGCGGTTGAAGAATTGCGCCCCTAGGCGTTTGTGAGGAGATCGGTGTGGCAGAACAGCACCAAACGATTGCTGAAAAAAATGTGGCAAAAGGTTACGACGCAGGTTCAATTCAGGTTCTTGAGGGCCTAGAGGCTGTTCGAAAACGGCCAGGTATGTACATTGGCGACACCACCGCACGTGGTTATCACCATTTGGTTTACGAAGTGGTTGATAATTCGGTAGATGAAGCCTTGGCAGGTCATTGCAAAACCATCACTGTTTCAATTCATGCTGACGATTCAATAACAATCGAAGATGATGGCCGCGGAATTCCGGTTGGCCAACACAAAGAGGGAAAATCGGCTCTTGAAGTTGTTATGACAGTTCTTCATGCCGGTGGAAAATTTAATAACGACAGCTACAAAGTTTCTGGTGGTCTTCATGGGGTTGGTGCTTCTGTAGTCAATGCGCTTTCATCACGCTGTACAGTTGAAGTAAAGCGAGATGGACATCTTTGGCGTCAGAGCTATGAGCGCGGAATTCCCCAGGTGTCTGTCGAGAAATTAGGCGAAACCGATAAAACTGGGACCAAGACGACCTTCAAACCAGACAGAGAAATTTTTAAAGACGAATCCATCAAATTTGAATTTAGCATTCTTGCAAACCGTTTCCGTGAATTGGCATTTTTAAATGCGGGCCTAAGAATTGTTCTCGTGGATGAGAGAACAGGAAAGAAACAAGAATTTAGCTTTAGCAATGGGCTGGTTGAATTCATCACCTACATGAACGAGAGCAAAAAAGCTCTCCACAATGAAGTCATTTATTTCAAAGGAAACAAAGACAACGTTGATGTGGAAATTGCGATGCAATGGAACGACTCCTACTCGGAATCGGTGTATTCATATTGCAACAACATTAACACCATCGAAGGTGGAACCCACTTGGTGGGTTTTCGTACAGCACTGACTCGCACTTGTAACAACTATGCATCTCAAAAAAACATCCTCAAGGACTTAAAAAGTGGCCTAGAGGGAGATGATGTTCGTGAAGGTTTGGCGGCTGTTGTTAGTGTGAAGGTGAGAGAGCCCCAATTTGAAGGCCAAACGAAAACCAAATTAGGAAACAACGAAGTCAAAGGGGTTGTAGAATCTTTGGTCAATGATCGGTTGGCAGACTGGTTTGACCGGAACCCCAATCATGCAAAGCTCATCATCGGCAAGTGCATTGAATCCGCCTTAGCCCGTGAAGCTGCACGAAAAGCGCGAGATTTGGCTAGACGTAAAACAGCATTGGATGGGGGTTCGCTTCCCGGAAAAATGGCAGATTGCCAAGAGCGTGATCCTTCACTCTGTGAATTGTACCTGGTGGAGGGAGATTCTGCGGGTGGTTCGGCAAAGCAAGCTCGTGATCGTCGAACTCAAGCAGTCCTTCCTCTTAGAGGTAAAATCCTAAACGTTGAAAAAGCTCGTTTTGATAAAATGCTTTCAAACGAAGAAATCAGGATGATGATTTCGGCCCTTGGGACAGGAATCGGCAGAGACAATATTAACGTCGACAAAATTCGCTACCACAAGATTATAATCATGACGGATGCTGATGTGGATGGATCACACATCCGCACTCTACTCCTGACATTCTTTTACCGGCAAATGCCAGCGGTTATTGAACGAGGGTATGTCTATATTGCGCAGCCACCTCTCTACAGGGCGAAAAAGGGAAATTCTGAAAAATACCTCAAAGACGAGAGAGCCCTTACTCAGTATCTTCTTGATGTAAGTTTAGCGAAAATGAACGTTGTGAATATGAAGGCCGATCAGAGCGAGAAAGAAGTTAAGAAATTCATTCTTAATATTCACAAATATGAAGACCTTATCAAAGGG
>JAPKGD010000375.1 GCA_026648125.1 Bdellovibrionales bacterium
AGCACGTTGAGGTTCTTCAGAAGCTGCGTGAACAAATCGCGCGGCAACCAGTCGAGGGTTCGAGCGTGCAGGCCTGGATCGACCGGCTCGGAGCCTCCCCGCAACTGAGACCTGAGTACGCGACCTGGCAGCCCGATTACGAGGAATATTTCTTCAGCAATGATTGAGTTGGCCACGTCATCGGTTACCGGCGTGCCGAGGATGATAATTCGATCCTTCAGCAGGCGTGAGTAAATGTCATAGCTGCGCTCTCCACGTGGTGTCTGTTCGATGACAATTGGTATTAGACTCACTTTTTGCTCCCTTTGCGGAAACTCTTGATTAAATTGTATTTTTCTCAGGCGCCGCGAGGAATAAAAACCCCTCATCGCACCCGAATCTCCACTCACGACCAGGCTAGATCGCAGCAGAAATATGGGTTCGATTGTCGCTCCTGACAAGAAGCTTTTCGGGTCTTTCTGAGGTCAACTTGAACCGACAAAGGGCTTTATTCCCCTGCCGCCCTGTGCTAGGTTTCTCCGTCAATTCAAGAGCAGTTCACCTAAGAGCGAATGGATCGCGCTAGGGCTATGAAAGAGGACATTTATGCAGATTACTTTAAGAAAAGCCGGTCAGAAACCGTCTCCAAGCCAGACTTTGGTCGTATTTGTCTCATCGCTAGATGATAAAAAGAAAGTGTCGCTTCCCAAGATGGACAAAGATCTTGCCAAGCGAATTGAAGAGGCCGTGAATGACGAAGCCTTTTCTGGCAAAACAAAGGAAACTCTCTTTTTTAGACAAGCCAACAGTGGCGGCTACCATCACCTCCTTGCCGTTGGTGTTGGCTCGGCAAAAGGTTTCTCAGCAGAAAGTGCTCGTCAAGCCGCGGCCCATGCTCACAATAGTTTACGATCACACCGCATCGAATCAGCTGAAATCGATCTTGATAGCCTAATGCGCTTTGGAAAGGATAAGGCTGTACTTTTAGGTGCTTTCACTGAGGGTCTCAGACTAAGTGCCTATGAGTTTGTTGAGTACAAATCGAAAAAAGATGAGAAGCCTCCGCGCCCTGGCAAGATCGGCTTACTCATTTCAGGTCTTAATAAGTCACTGGAAACTTCCTTTAAGGAAGCTGAAATCTTAGCGAAGAGGACCAATCATGCACGCTGGCTTGGTGACCATTCGGGCAATATGCTTACTCCGACGCTTCTAGCAGATTTCGTGAAAGACCAAGCAAAAGGTCTTCCACTCAAGGTTACGATTTGGGACAAAGCCCGAATTAAGAAGGAAAAATTTGGTGGTCTTCTGGGTGTTTCTCTAGGTAGCTCAGAAGAACCCCGCTTCATCATCATGGAGTACAATGGGGCTCCCAAGGGAAAGAAGCCGGTTTACTTTGTAGGTAAGGGCCTCACTTTTGATTCGGGTGGTATTTCGATTAAGCCCTCACAAAGCATGGATGAAATGAAGCACGATATGTGCGGAGGAGCTGCCGTCGTGGGATTAATGCTCGCCCTTGCAGAACTAAAGGCAAAGGTTAATGTGGTTGGTTTGGTGCCAGCAACAGAAAATATGCCAGGTGGTTCGGCGATTAAACCCGGCGATATTCTAGTTCACCGCAATGGAAAGACGACGGAAGTTCTCAATACCGATGCCGAGGGACGTCTCGTGCTCGCAGATGCCTTGGCTTACGCAAACGAAAGCAAGCCAGCCGCCATTTTTGATTGCGCAACATTGACTGGAGCGATTGTTGTGGCTCTGGGCAATATCCATACTGGATTTTTTGTAAGAGACGATAAGCTTGCTAAGCGAATTACTGATGCATCTGAGCACACCGGAGAATGGCTGTGGCGTATGCCTCTCGTCGATTTTCATGCCGATGACATGAAAGGCACGCATGCTGATTTGAATAATATTTCCAGCAATAAAGGCGCCGGAAGTTCAACAGCCGCTGCATTTTTGGAGCAGTTTGTAGACAAAGATATTCCCTTTGCACACTTTGATGTGGCAGGCACGGCATGGAATATTAGCAATCGTGTTCCCTACGCGCCTAAAAAGGGTGCCAGTGGAGTCATGGTTCGAACATTTGTTGAACTGGCAAAAAGCTACTTTTAATCGAAATTTCCTGTTTAGTTTCCCAGGGGGCTGAGAAGTGGCCCCTTGGTCGCAGACGCTGCGTTCTTAACGGTGCTCTACCAATTTAGAACCAAAGATTTTGGCGCTGCCTGTCGAATCGCCGCCCGCTCAATGATGATGTCATCGGCTTTACGCTCCTGACTGTACAAGCGAATTGAATCTAAAACCCATCGTTGGGGCCATTGATCACTCAAATAAGCAAAGCGGAGTGAAAGTTTAAAGCTATCTTGGTCAAAGTAGTTCATTTCTCCCGTGGTCGTTGGCCGGCCGAGAATTTCAGCATACGGAATCCAAATCGGTTCAATCCACAGCACCCGTTCTGCGGAGTTTTGACAAGGTCCTTCCACCAACATTTCCGGGGGATGACTGCTTGTCGCCTCACCTTCGCCAATAAATACAAGCTGAACCCGATCATAAATGGAGCAGGTTAACAACTTTTGCCCTGGCCGAGGTCCATCGCTTACAAACTGCCCGAGCTCTATTCCAATTTCATTTTCTCTTCGCAACAGATGCGCATCTCCAACCAAACGTTCGTGAATCTTTTTTGATAAGGCCAAACCGGCCAGATCACTTACATCATAGGATCGCCGAATCGCCGCTGGACCGCGACCATTCCCAAGATCCACATAAATCACGCCGTACGGTTGATTTGCCACTTTGATGGCCGACCACATCGCTAAGCCCACAAAGAGCCCGACGCCTAAAGTTTGCGTACGAAAAAACATATCTATCCTCTTACCTGCATTATCGGCTCAATTGATAGGACCATTGAATTTCGCGCAACTCACCAGGACGTTCGGCCAGGCTTAGGGCTTTTCGCCGCGACAAAAGTTATATTTAGAGCAGGTGATATTGTGA
>JAPKGD010000376.1 GCA_026648125.1 Bdellovibrionales bacterium
GTTGGCCCTGCCAACTGTGGCGGGAGTAAGCCCATGAAGAAATTGATTTTTATAACGGCTTGCCTGGGTCTTATCGGTTGTGCTCATCAGCCGACGACAAAAACGACTGCGGGAGATGATCTCGGCAAAGAATTTGTCTCCCCTGTGGTTCCTCAATCTCTGCGAATGGTTGAGACTCGTCGGGGGGATTGCCCGCGATCGATCAATGCTGTTAAGGCCTCGGGCTGGAAAGTGCAGGTTCAGGCGGCAAACGCTTGTGTGCGTTCAGGTCAATGGTCGATGGTCGAAGATTTAGGTAATCAATTGGCACAAGCCCATCACTTGGGACCATGGGGTGCCTACTATTTGAGTTTGGCGGCGGAACACCGAAATGATCTCGGCCGCGCGGCATGGATGAATGAATTGGCGCTAAAAAAGGCACCAAAGAATGGATTACTTTTGTTTCAGCAGGGTCGTCTTCAATGGCTTGCTCGGGATCAAGTGGCAGCGTTGAAGAGCTTTCAGGCTGCAATCGATGCCGATGCCAGATTAACAGAAGCCCATATGATTCTTGGACAGCAAGCTTTTTTGAATAATGATCTCAAAACAGCGGCAATTCGCTTTCAGTCTGCGGTATCAAACGAGCCTCGCCATCTTCCCGCACTTTTAGGTGTCGCCGAAGTCGCGATGAAGGGAAAAGACAGCAAGGTGGCAGGGGAGGCTTTAGCGCAAGCCATCTTCCACCATCCTGGGAGCTTTCGGGCAAGGCTGAAGCAAGCTCAAGTATTTGAGATCCTTGAGAAGAACTTTCCTATGGCGCTCGAGGCCTACAAGAGAATGCGTGGACTGGAAAAGGAGCGCAAACTTGATGCGCGGGTTGATTTCGATCTGGATGGAAAAATTAGACAACTCGAAGGAGCTGTCAAGGAAGTTTCACCAAATCAATTGAGCCAGCGGGATCCGGCGGAAGAGAAGAAGGTGCAAAAATGAGACGCCTATTCATAATTGCAATGATTTTTGGAGTGACAAATTTGGCCTACGCACAAGGCAAAAACAAGAAAGTCACCTATCGAAAAACTCAAGAAGTCAGTTTTGATGGGAGTGATGTGGAAGGCGTCGTGCGAAGTCCAGACGGAGCCTATCTTTTGCAAAAGCAAGGCGTAAAGTTTATGCCGCTTTATAAGGTGAACCGACAGTTTGATAAAAATATCAAAGAATCTGTGGATTATTTGAGGTGATGTGATGAAACGAATAGAATTACAAATAGAGCATTCGTTTAAGAATCGATTTGTAGGTCGACATCGCATTTCTGCAACGGATGGTATGGCTGTATTAGGTTCATCTCGTGAGGCAACAATTCGTTTGCTCGGTGAACAAGTAGGAAGCGTTCATGCTGCTGTTGAGTGGGTGGATCAGAGTTGGGTTCTCTCAGACCTTGGCAGTGAGCATGGGACTTGGATCCAGAAGAAGCCCGTGGTTCATCAGCCTATTACAGAGGCCACGATTGTACAAATTGGCCAACATCAAATTAAATTGACTCCTGTTGTTCAGGTACAGGAACTCTTTAATAAAGAAGACACGGTATCCCTAGATGGTAAGGGTCAGATTTTTCATCAGGTGGTCGTACGAAGAAATCAGCTGCTTGTTGAGAATAGCCTCTTACCAAAAACGGATGCTTTTACCCTCATTCGTAAGGGTGAGAAGGTAACTCTTCCGGCACCTCAAAACGAAGATTGGCATGTGACCAATCACTCTGATCTGGAGATCAGGCAGAGACTGGTACGAATAGAAGTTGTGAAGCAAGATCCAAAAGAGGCCTTCCTAACACTCAATGATCCTGCGTTACGTGCACCCTTGGTCTTGGCGGGGATGTTTTTAGTGATCATGGCGGGTCTCCTGTTCTTTATGCCCACTGAACCCAAAGACACAATGGTTGCATTAAAGCCAGAAGAGCAGAATCGCTACACCCGAATGATCTACGATGCAGCGAAGATCAAAAAGCAAAAGCTCGAGAGTCAAAAGTTAACCAAACAAATCGCAGCGAAGATGCCTGAGCAAAAAATGGCGCCCGTATCAGGGGGCAATACGAAATCGGGTGGCGCAGCGGCTCGTGTGGTGAACAACATTAAGTCATCCGGTCTCTCAGCGCTTATCGGAAAGATTTCAGCCCGTGCAGCTAAGAACACCGCCTACATTCAATCGGCCGGAGTTGCTCCGGATGTCTCTGGATCGGGCGTCGCGCTAGGTGTGGGGCGAACGATTGGCAGTGCAGCACCTAAAGAAGTGGGACTCGGCGCGGGCAGTGGTCATAAACTCGGGGGAGTGGGCACGAGTGGTAAGGGCGGTGGCTCCGGTGAGTACAAAGGCTTCGGCGGGCTATCTGCTGGTAATATTGGTAATGCGAGTGTCGGTGTACTTGAAGAGGAAACAGAAGTGGACGGTGGCTTGGATAAAGACGTCATCGCCCGTTACATCAAGTCACAGCTCGGTCAAATTCGATATTGTTATGAACGTCAATTGAGTGCCAATCCTGATCTCTACGGAAAGGTCATGGTGAAATTCACTATTGGCTCGGCCGGATCAGTAGTCACTCAAACGATTGGAACGTCATCATTAAGCAACGCCATGGTCGAGGGATGTATTCTGAGGCGTGTTGCAGGATGGCAGTTTCCTTCCCCTAAGGGAGGGACACAGGTCATAGTTTCTTATCCGTTCCTATTTAAGAGTACACGCTAGTTTTCTAGCGGAGCTCTTTAAATTGATCGGGTGGGTAACTCCTGCCGTGCTTTTAGAAGGAGGGCGCTATGCGCGCTGAGAGTACATCTTTGAGGACATCATTGGTCATCGGCCTCATCGCCGGTATGGTTATGCCGACTTGGGCATTTGCTCAGAGCAAGAAGGGCTCCGAAAGTGCTCCCAAGGCACAAAAGTCGGATGAGCGGGTAGATATTTCAGATATCGAGAACAAATATTGGGCTCCTAAGGACACC
>JAPKGD010000377.1 GCA_026648125.1 Bdellovibrionales bacterium
GCAGTGTGAGTGCGGGCCTCGCGATCTATGACATTATGCAGTTTGTAAAGTGCGATGTGAGCACGTATTGCATCGGTATGGCGGCGAGCATGGGTTCTTTGTTGTTATGTGCTGGAGCCGAGGGCAAGAGATACATCCTGCCCCACGCTCGGGTGATGATTCACCAGCCCCACATCATGGGAAGTGGCATTACGGGCCAAGTGACGGACATTGAAATTCACGCCAAAGAGATGCTTAACACTAAGCGAAAGCTGACGGAGATTTACGTAAAACATACAGGTCAGAAGTTCGATCTTCTCAGTAATCTCCTTGAACGCGATAAATACATGAGCTGCGAGGAAGCCCAGGAATTTGGGATTGTTGACAAGGTCGTTGAGCATCGCAAGGCGACAAAGAAGGTTTAAAAATGAGTAAAACCGAGAATGGAAAAAGCGGAAACTTCGGGACTCTTCTCTGTAGCTTTTGCGGTAAGAGTCAAAAAGAGGTTAAAAAACTGATCGCAGGACCCGGCGTTTACATCTGCGATGAGTGTATTGAGCTTTGCAATGACATTATCGCTGAAGAGCGGGACCGCGAAGATACGGCGAAGCCCTCTTTAAAAGTTCCTAAGCCCTTAGATATTAAGAATTTTCTCGATGATTATGTCATTGGCCAGGAGAAGGCGAAGAAGTCCCTTTCCGTTGCTGTTCACAATCACTACAAGCGAATCAATAGCATGAAGGGTCGGAAAAAGGATGAAGTGGAAATTGCTAAGAGCAACATCCTTTTGATTGGTCCCACCGGGTCGGGCAAGACCTTGCTCGCTCAAACCATCGCTAAGATTTTAAACGTCCCATTTGCCATGGCAGATGCCACAGCATTAACTGAGGCCGGCTATGTCGGTGAAGACGTAGAGAATGTGGTTTTGAATCTTTTGCAGGCCGCTGACTACGATATCGAGAGAGCTCAAAAGGGTGTGATCTACATCGACGAGATCGACAAGATCTCGCGCAAATCCGAAAACCCCTCAATCACCCGAGATGTGAGTGGTGAAGGAGTTCAGCAGGCTCTTTTGAAAATTCTCGAGGGAACCGTTGCGAATCTTCCTCCCAAAGGAGGCCGCAAACATCCTCAGCAGGAATTTATTCAGGTTGATACGAGCAACATACTGTTCATATGCGGCGGTGCCTTTGTCGGTTTGGACAAAATTATTGAGAATCGAATTTCGCAGCGCTCCCTCGGTATCGCTGCTGAGATCAAGACCCAGGACGAAAGGCGAGTTTCTGAGAACCTACTCCACCGTATGGAGCCGGATGACCTGAACCGGTTTGGCCTAATTCCTGAGTTTATAGGCCGACTTCCTGTGATGGCTGTTCTGGATCCATTGGATGAAGCCGCATTAATTGACATCCTATTGAAGCCCAAAAACGCCTTAACCAAGCAATATCAGAAGCTCTTCAGCTACGAGGACGTTAATCTGGTATTTGAAGATGCTGCTCTCAAAGCAATTGCCAACGAGGCGATCAAGCGGAATACGGGCGCACGTGGTTTGAGGGGAGTGATCGAGAGCTCCATGCTCGACATCATGTTTGAGATACCATCAAAAACGAATGTCAAAGAGTGCATTATCACTTCGGACGTCATTACCTCCGGTGCCAAACCGCAACTGATATACGGCAAGGAAACAAAGGCTGAAGGCGAAGGTGAGGCCAAGCCGGGTAATGGTTCTGCTGAGAGCGCCTAAGCTCTCGGCTTCCCCTATAGAAATTTTTTCTAGAAGAATTAACCGATTTTGAGGTCCAGCCCCAAATCGATTTTCTTATCGGTCCCTTAACCGATTCCCTCTTTGACTGAATACTTGTTTGCAATCAAAATGTAATTAAGTGGCCTGAGAGCCGCGTGGTCTTTGTAGGCGAAGGAGTTGGCGATGGCTGACGCATCAAACGTACAAAAACAAAAGTTGCCACTGTTACCCTTGCGGGATTTGATCATCTTCCCGCACATGATGATGCCACTGTTTGTGGGCCGAGAAAAAAGCATCAATGCTCTTGAAGAGGCCATGAGCAAACAAAGTGATATCGTTCTGGCCGCGCAGAAGGACGCAAAGACCAATAGTCCCGAGGCAAAAGATATTTATACGGTTGGTACGATCGGCACAATTATCCAGCTGCTCCGCCTGCCCGACGGCACCGTAAAAGTTTTGGTAGAAGGTAAGCGTAGGGTTAAGATTATTGAGTTCCACGATCAAGATGCCTTTTTTCAGGTCGAAGTTGAAGAGTTGCCCGAAGTGATGGCTAACGAAACCGAGGCAAAGGCTCTCATGCGCTCGGTGAAGACCACTTTTGAAACTTACGTCAAATTAAACAAGCGAATTCCGCCAGAGATTTTAATGCGAGTTTCAACGATTGAGGAGCCCGGTGAGCTTGCAGACATTATTGTGGCCCAACTCAATCTTAAGCTTGAGGATAAACAGCGCATCTTAGAGGTGATGGATCCGACCAAGCGATTAGAAGAACTTCTCAACTTGATGACCAGTGAAATTGAAATACTGGAAGTGGAAAAGAAAATTCGAAATCGAGTTAAGAAGCAAATGGAGAAGTCTCAAAAGGAGTACTATCTCAACGAACAGATGCAGGCCATTCAAAAGGAGCTGGGTGAAAAGGACGATTATCAGCAAGAGTTGATGGAGCTCGAAGAACGGGCGGCTAAGAAAAAGTGGACCAAAGAGGCCAATGAGCGCGTAAAGAAAGAAATCAAAAAGTTAAAGATGATGTCTCCGATGAGCGCAGAAGCTACGGTCGTACGTAACTACATCGACTGGATGCTCGATTTGCCATGGCAGGATTATGCCCAAGAGAAGCACGACATTGAAGAGGCAGAGCAAATTCTCAATGACGATCACTGGGGTCTTGAGCGGGTCAAAGAGCGAATTTTAGAGCATCTTGCCGTTCAAGCTCTTACGGATAAGCTGCGAGG
>JAPKGD010000378.1 GCA_026648125.1 Bdellovibrionales bacterium
CTCCGCGTAGGCTTTCGGCTCGATGCCGAGCAGCTTGGCCGCGACCGCCTGCTCAGCGGTCAGGGCGACGCCCTCGACGCCGCTCGGGATCTCCCGCTTTTTTGAGCAAATAGTAAACGCGTCCGACCCGTTGGGCGGCGCCATCGCATCCTTTGGCAATTTGTCTTGAAAAGGCAATGATCTGAAAGTCATTGAGGCTCAAATCTTGATCAGACCGCAGAAGTTTAAAGGCCTGACGAAACTCTTTGGCGCTATCACAAAATCGGAAACCCTCTGGGGGCCCAAATTCCTTTTTCGGCGCGGCTGGCACAGCCGCAAAAACCGAAAGAGAAAAAAAGAGCGTGAGAAGCGAAGTTTTAAGACGAATTAAAAACTCCACTGCACCACCATGCGGGGCTCGAGAGGGGCTTTCTCACTCGCCTTCATAAAGTCGACATAGGCAATGGGAGCGTAGATCTTGCGCTTATACTCCAAATGCTTTTCGTAATTGGTGATGTAGCGATGATTAAAAATGAACGGCAGGGTCGAGGCGAGTGCGCCCGCAATCGGATAGATGTTATTGGAAGGGGTCGACCAGTCGTAAAGAAGGGCATTGGCCGCAAAGTTTGTGATGAAAGAGGCCCAGGTCAGAATTCGGACCATTCGGGCTGGGCGCTCAAGGGCTTCTTCGGAGAGACGTTCACGCAAAAGTTCAGAACGTCGATCCTTTCCAGACGCGATGGAGCGAATTTTTCTATACTCGTTAGTATAAGGGCGAGAAAGGGCATAGTAGCTGTTAATCGCTAGCCACGTGACACCCACCCCCGTTGCAGCTTGGGTCATAAAATCAAAGCGCTTTTTGTCGCTGTTTGAAATGGTCGAACTGTAATAATCGCCACTTAAGGCATAACCCGTGTACAAGGTGGCAATGGCCGAAAGATGAAAGGGCCAAAATGTCATCCACCCTGAATTTGATTCCAATTGCGCTTCGAGCTGGAGCCGCTCTGAGGCACGTGGGACAACCTGGAGTTCGGGATAATCTAGCGAGGTGAATAAACTTTCACCTTCGTCTTTTACCGGCTCCTCAGGCATTTGCGCCTGCACGGGAACCACCGTGTTTGCGTTGGGTCGAGAGGATGTTGTTTTCGCTGTTGGTGCGCTACGGGAGACTGCGGAAGGGCTAGTTGTTGGCGAAGCTTCTTCTTTCTCTGCCGCCCATGCGACGCTCGTCGTTACTAACAATATTGCCACGCTCCATCTCATAGCTGAACTCCCTGCGCTTATGTTTCTCTATGCTATCTAAGAGCTCGCTCAATTCCATCAAGCCCGGGGCAATTTTGGACTTCTGTCTCAATGGTGCTTTGCCGCGTCATCCACGGGTTTGACCCCGACGTGAGTTGGTGCAATGAATTTAGATGAAAGTTAATCGCATTCCGAGGAGGAATTATATGAAACACGCACTTCAAGTATTGGCGATTCTCGCAAGTCTAGGACTCGCCGCCTGTGGCACCACTTCTGCTGAAAAGAAAGCTGAAACTGCCACTCAAGCTGAAGCTCCTGCTACTGGCGAAGGAGAATTGGCTGTTCGTGGAGCAAACACTTTTGTAAATGCTCCTGGTCTGACCACTGAGCAACGCGAGCAGGTCATGCAGATTCACACCAAGACTTTTGAAGAGGCCACAAAGATTCGAGAAGAAATGACTCAAGCTAAGACGGCACTGTTTAAGACCTTGGTCAGCCCCGCATCCACTAAGAAAGAGATCAGCGCTCTTAAGAATAAAGTTATCACTCTCGATAAGCAGCGCCTCGACCTTATGATGAAGGCCTTTGACCAGGTACAGAAAATCGTCGGCAAAGATAAAATGGATGAGTCCATGCTGAAGCACTTCACCACGATGTAATTAATTAAACACATCGCTGTGAAATAAAAAGAGCGCCCCGAAAGGTCGCTCTTTTTTATTTTCCGATGACTAAACACCTTTTATTGCATCTTTACCTGTTCCCAACGATCTGTACCCAAATAATGTACATCGATAAGTTCCGCACTCAACGGCACTACAACGCTCGCAGTAGATGTTTTCGCCTTTATGCATTTGATATGATTTGAACGCTCTAAGTGCAAATTGACCGCACTGATGTAAACCGTATTCGATACATCGTCGTACTCCATAGCAACGGGAAGTATTTGGTCGACGCAACCACCGAGAACAAATTCAAATGCGATTTCTTTCTGTGTTGGTCGGCACCCTCTCTTTTCACTTGGACAATAGTTCTTTACTGAAACCGCCTTTCCAGCAATGTGCCGAGCCCACTGAATACTATCTTCCCGAGCAAACGCCATAGACGAGACAAAAGCTAAAATTAATGTAATTGCTTTCATGGTTCCTCCTTGCAATGGGATGGAACCTAGAATCGCCGCTTATGATACTCACTATGAGCATCGCGAATTGTAAAAATTGGTCAGGTATGACCTAGAGCGTGACCTTACGTTCGATTGTAATCGTCTTGATAGCGGACGATATCATCTTCACCAAAGTAAGTGCCGGTCTGTATCTCAATGAATCTCAATGGCTTAGCCCCAGGATTGCGCATGCGGTGCTTGGAACCCAGCGGTATGCGGATAGAGTCGCCGCTTTTAAGCTTATGAACCTGGTCGTTTAATACGACCTCCGCTTCCCCGTCCAATACAAGCCAATGTTCTTCTCGCTTGGCGTGAGACTGATACGAAAGCTGCTGCCCCGGCTCAACGGTAATTGTTTTTACTTTAAACTCAGAGCGATCGGCCAACACTTCAAAACCTCCCCACGGGCGAGTTTCAAAGGGATGTTCTGTGGCCTCGGGCATGCCTGCTTGCTTGAGCTCATCGACGAGGTTCTTTACTTTTTGCGATTCACCCTTTTTAGCGATGAGAAGGGCATCGGGAGTGTCGACAACAATCAGATTATTGACACCAACTAGGCCTACGACTTTCG
>JAPKGD010000379.1 GCA_026648125.1 Bdellovibrionales bacterium
GGGGACCCGGCGGGATCCTGTTTAACGCCCTTATTGAGCGCGCTCGAAATATGACATAGACGGACTGGCCTCACTCATTAACCACGCTCCCACCCTCGAGCTGGCGCGAGAGCTTAGAATTCTTCTTATTTTGAGGGCTGAAACTGAGGAAGATGCCCGAAGGTATTTTAGTCAGCGATCGCCGATTGAATTAAGTGAAGCTTCGCGCTGGACCAATCGATTTTCATACAATTCAAAATTGAAAAGGGCCCTGGACTTGCGGATTACATTTGGAGCTGCTCCCCCTTTACAGTAACAACGCATTGCGGGCCAAAAAACAACCAGGTACCTTTTTTGTAGTGAAATGATTTAGCATTGAATTCTCGGGGAGGAGTTCGGTGGCAAAAGTAATTTTAGATGTGGGTTGTGGTCCAAACAAAACTCCAGGAGCCGTAGGAATTGATGCTCTTCCACTTGAAGGCGTCGATGTGGTCCATAACTTGAATCAATTCCCCTATCCCTTTGAATCCAATCATTTTGAATACACTGCTATCATGTGCTCGAACATGTAGATGACCTTATTGCGACCATGAAGGAGCTCTACCGCATCATCAAGCCGGGGGGAGTTCTTTTTATTCGGGTGCCCCATGCAAGCTGTTGTACCTCCGCCTGGGCGGATCCCACGCACAAGCGATTTTTTGTACATAGATCTTTTGAGCACTTTGATTCGAGATTTGATTATTACCATTTTAAAACGGACTTCCGCATTCGTAAGCGCCGACTTCACTACTTTCTTTACGAGGGGGTTCGAAACGGCGTTGTCCTGCAGAGACTTCCGCTTTGGCTTAATCGCTTGATCAACGGTCTCGCCAATATAAGTTTAACGACTCAAGCCATTTTCGAGCGCCTTCTCTGCTACTACATTGGTGGCTTTGAAGAGGTTTATTTTGAAATTGAAGCACACAAAACATAGAGTCGATACTCGCCCTGACTTGATCCTCGAGAGGGGCTTTACCCTAAAAGCCTCCAAACCGCTTCGGACCCTCTGCTCCTGAACATTTGGCGCGCTGCGGGCCAAAAAGAACAACCAGGTACCTTTTAGGTTGAAAATTCGTGTAGATTTAAAACATGAACTATCTTCTTTACGTCCTTTTACTAAGTTCAGCTTGGGCCACTTCTTCTCCTCAACGCATAGAGATCCACGTTAAGCCCGCCGAAGAAGCGACTGTGGCGGCCCCAGAGAGTGACGAGGTCAAGACGGAGCCCTTAACGGACAATGAAGTTGAAGCTGTTGGAGCTGCCGTCTCTGCTGCCTTGAGAACCGTTTTGAGTTCGGGCGAGAAATCTTCGAGCGTTCGGGGGCGTTGCACCTACCGGGGAGGTTTTTGTCCCGGAGCCCTCGTCGAGCTCAAAAACAGCAAAGGACAGCTCGTCGCAAGCCAATCTCTGGTTTCCACAGACGGCTTTGTCTTCTCCAACCTTAAACCTGGGCGATACGTCATCGAAGTATCGTATTCGCGGTATAAATTAAAGCCAGTGAGCAAAAATATAACCCCCGGAAGTGAAGTCGACGTTGTAATGGTCGATTGAAAATGGATATCGGTAAACTAGAAGGTTAGTAAGATCAGGAGTTAAAATGCTCTTAAGTCGTGCCTATCGAATTCACGAGGAATCAAAATTTTCTCTAAAGTCGCTAAAACGCCTCGCAATTGCCCCCTGCTTTGGCGACCCCTATTTGATCAAAAACAACTCGATATTTCGAAATATTCGTGCTCAGACCTTGCGCAATGGATATTCTTTTCGCCCAGCGGAGGGAACAGACTACGTGCTCTTTCCTATGGCGGGCCTCCAGAAAATTTTAAGGACAAAAGGCATCCCCTTTTTTAGCAATGCACGACCTCTGAAAGAGCAACTAGCCAGAGGAGTAAATCTGGAGCTACCGCCCGAAATGCCCATACTAAAAACAAATCATCTGTTCCACGAATCATGCCACGCCTGCTTACAAGAAATCATTGAATCGAGTGGAATTAAAAAGGAGCTCCGAGTCCAAAAAGCTTCGGTTCTTACAAGAAAGAGATTATTGGCCCTCTATAGCTTCCTCGGCGAATCTGCCGCAAATACTTGCGAAACTTTGGCCTGGATGGAATGCGACAACGACGCCCATCAGCTATTTATGAGCTATAACAACTACGTCTACAGACCAGAATTTCTTTCTCGATCATATTTTCGAACTGCTCGCATCCCGGCCATATTTGTGTTTGTATACTTCGCATTTCTTAGTTCTCATCATTTTAAATCTCAACTTTCGCAATCTAGGCTCCAGCGCATATCAAATCTAGTGTTGCAGATTACCGGTGATCGGTTACCCTCAAAAGGCCACAAAAACTTTGGAGAGCTCTGTCGAGCCTGGGAATTCTGCCAAAAAATGAGCCCTGCCTTTCGATGGGTAACGGCTGATATCCATTTTAAGGTTGGTGGATTGGATATGGAAATCTCACGCCTCATCGAATTCGACTTCATCGATGCTTTTGAACGAATTTCTAGTCTTAGAACCATTCTCTCAGTATTTTGCGCAACCGCGATAGGTCAAACAAGGGACGGAACTTTGTGACCCCATTGAGATCAAATTCCCTTTTTGATGAAAGAGGCCAAAGAACACCTTTCTGTACCGGTCGGATGACTAACCTAATCTCTTTTATGTCGACGGTAAGTAGCCAGAGAGGCTCGGCGAATATTTTGAAACTCCCGACCGCGAGGAATACCAAGGAGAGTCAATAGGTCCCGCGCAATATCCCAGCATTCACTTTTGTAGGCAATAATCCGCCGATGACCCTTTCGAGTTAACGTTTTCGGCCCAAAGAACTGGGTCATAAATATTTTCATAATTGCCGACTTCTGAGAAGCCGCAACTCCTTTTCGCAGAAGAAGGTCTTCAGGCGAAAATCTCTGGAAAAAATGACCAATCTCATGA
>JAPKGD010000038.1 GCA_026648125.1 Bdellovibrionales bacterium
CAAAAGATCTGGCTAAATTGAGTGGGCGAAGGTATCGCGCCATAGATTATTTCTTTGAGCTCTCTCCAGATAAAATCAGTTATGAGAAAGTTCTGGGGCGTTTGGGAAGACGACTGGGTCTTAAGCGGCGCTTCGTCGAGGCCACAAAGGCCTATTTTGAACTTCTTAGAATCAGTGGAAATTTAAAAGATCGGCTGGATGTCACTGAACGCCTTTATGTGAACATGAGAAATTCTAGAAAGGATTGGCCTGTTCGTGGTCTTGTGCAAGAGGTCGCCAAAACCATCGCTCAAGTTGAAAATTCAAATGAACTTAAAGATGCGGAAAAAAAGAAGGCGCTCCATGATTTGGAGATTTTCGCTCGTGATATTTCAACCCGGCAAAACAAACGGGCCAAAGTGACTCGTAAAAAGGACGATTGGGCCTGGACCATTCGAGACTACAATCTCTATTTAGATATCTTTCCAAAGAGTAAATACGCTCGGGCTATCCGCTTGAATCTTGCCGAGAGTTATTTTAACGCGGGTCAGCCCGTTGAGGCCGGGCGACAGTACGAATTGCTCGCCAAGGAAACCAAAAGCAAAAAGAGAATCAAAAGTTATTTGGATTCGTCAATCCAGTCATACATTACAGCGATCCGGCAACAATCCTCCCTGTCTAAGCTCCTGTTGACAGAAGCCCGATACGGACTTCGCGAGGTGGGGAGGGCCTTTCTAAAGACCTATCCCGATGATAAAGCCAATGAGGACATCCTCTTTAATATTGGCCAGACTTATTACGATGAACGTCGCTTTGAGAAAGCCGTCACAGCATTTCGCGACTATATTAATCGCTTTCCCAAAGCCACAAAAGTATCCGTCGCGGCCAACTTGATTTTGGACGCTCATAACCAGAAGGAAGATTTTAAGTCGATCATTGCAGATGGACGCGCGATTTTAGCCAACAGAAAAATCAGGGATACTCGCCTCAAACAGCAAATAAGGGATATTATTCAACAGGCGGAAATGCGCTCGGTACAAATCGCAGCTGGCGACTTTTCTACCCCCGACTACGCGGCAAATCTCTTAAAGCTGGCACGAAAATACAAAGGCTCCACTATGGGTGATCAGGCCCTCTACGAGGCCTTTACTGCGCTTAAAGCTAAAAAGGATCCAGCCGCCTACGGTCCGGGAGAACAGCTCCTCATGGAGCATAGGTCTTCTAAGTATGCTCTCGAAGTGACCACCGCCATGGGACAGATGGCCCTTATCACCGCTGATTTTCGCCGGGCTGCACTCTATTTTGAAATCTTCAATGAGCGCTATGGAGATCGCCCCGAAGCTCGGGAACTGTTGAAGAACGCCGCAAAAATGCGCGAACTTATGGGGGATTTTAAAATCGCCGCCGCAGACTATAAGCGCCTCGGGGAAAGCTCAGACGTGGCACGAATGGATTTTTTAGCGGCGGATTGGACATCTCTCTTACGTTCTGGACCGCTTGCGGGCGGTGTAGCCGCCGCCTATTATGAAGGGCTTGCTCAATATCGACTGAGGGGGCTTGGCCCGGCACAGTCCGCACTTGAACGCGCAAGTTCAAGTCCTACTTCAACTTACGAGGAGCAGGAAATGGCCGCCCACGCACTATATCTCCTCTCGATGGGTGCGATGGAGAATTATAAGGCCGTGCAAATGAGAGAGGGCGCGGAGGCCAAGGCTGTGACCGATAAAGCTGCAATGTTGAAGTCTCTCGAAACACAGCTCAACCGCGTTATTCAGTTTGGCAATGGACGATGGACCATCGCCGCCCTCTATGCTCTCGGTCAGGCCAATTCCGAATTTGCAAAATTTATTCGTAGCGCACCGGTCCCAAGCGCCCTCAAGGGAGATCAGGTTCAACAATATAAAGACGTTCTCGAACAACAAGCCTCTCAATATTCTAAGAGTGCCGGGCAATATTTTAGACAATGCATTCAGAACGCGGAGAAATTTGAGGTTCTCACGCGATTTGTTGTAGGCTGCCAATCGGCTGGGCGCATACAGGTCGATGAGGCCAAGGAAACCATGACGCTTGCCAGAGCCTCGGAAGCGTCCCCTCCCGGCGCGGATCAAATTCGAAGACAAATGGCTGATAAGCCCCGAGATCTAGATTTACTCACAAAATTGACGCTTCTTTACGTCAAGGCCAAGGACTATTCCATGGCGGAAGTGATTATGAACAGAGCCCTCGAGATTCAACCCGAAAACGCCAATGTGATGGCGAACATTGGTTCCATTAATATGTACAAATTAGATTATCCCAAGGCCAAGGTATGGTTTGAAAAAGCAAAAACTAAACAACCTCGCCAGCCCTTGGCCTTGTGGGGACTTGCCGCTCTCTTTAAAAAATTTAATTTCAAAGAAAAATCCCAAATGATGGAGCAAGAGGCCCGTCGATCTGGACGGCCGGCGGGTATTGTTCACCCACTCATTCGAGGAACTTAGGTCTTTTAGACTTGAGATAAGCTTTCAAATTCCGAAAAGAATTTGAGGTCTTATGGCTGCTGAAAAACTAAAATTAGCGCACCCCCTTTATGTGCTGGTCGCCGAGGGTGGTAAAAAGGTATTCGAGAAGTCGTTTGCCCAGGCTCCAATCACTATCGGCCGTAGCCTCAGTTGCGATGTTCCCCTTGCCCAATTCAGTTGGATTTCAAGACAGCACTTTCAAGTGGTTGCTGTTGATGATCGCTGGGTCGCCGTAGATCTCAATAGCTCGAGCGGAATAAAATTTCAGGGTCAAAGGCACACCCAAATCAATCTGGAAAGTGGGATGAAGCTTGAAATTGGTCCTTTGACCTTTCATTTTCATTTTGAAGGTCCGCCCGGAAATGTGGGCCGAGCACCAGCTCTCTCCTTATCCAAGAATTCTTCTAAAGAACTCACGGCCACTCAATACGAAATTGAAAAGCCCTACCCAGAGCTGAAACAACCCAAGCCTATATTGCCACCCCCTCGCCTCTCCAAAGCGGCCCACCAACCCCCACGCCCCGTTCATTTTCGGCAACCTGACAAAGCTAAGATCTCAGGCGCATGGTTTACCCATTCCGATGAGGGTAAACGGACAATTCTGAAGAATAAAAGTGGCGTTGCCGCCCTACAGATCGAAAAATTGTTTGAGTCCAATGCTCGAATCAATGGCGGACGAACAGTTCTTGAAGTCCACCTCACTTGGAAAAATCAAATCTATGATTCCAAACTCTATTTTGCTGGAGAGACGATCAGTGTCGGCGTAAAGCCAGACGATCTCTACGCTCCCACCTTAAGAGGAAGTTTTGTACTTGGCCGATTTGATGGGCAACAAGCCGACCTGTTTCTGAGTAAAACATCTCGAGGGACCCTCTTTCGAGCAGACCGTCGGTTCACGATCGATCAGTTGATCCAAAGTGGCGTCCTCGCAAGACGGGGCAAGAGCTTTGTTTTGCCCATCTCATCAAATGAGCGATGCGAGATCGATCTCGGATTCGGATTAAAACTCAACGCACGTCACGCACCGGCCCCACGGCAACTCTCGAAAGCAAAAATGCGTGAGCCTGATAAAATCATGAAAAAGGCTCTCACCTATTCCGGCTCCGTTCATATGGCCTTCTTGCTATTGGCTCTCCTTCTCGCGCCGGCAAAGGAGATCCCAAAGGTTAAACACCTCCCCCCTCGCGTCGCAAAACTTCTCATGCCCAAGGAACCTAAGCCAGAGCCGCCAAAGCCCATCGAGGAACCTAAGCCAGAGCCGCCAAAAATTGCAAAAGAGGAGCCCATAAAGCCGCCTAAACTAAAGCCCCCACCGAAGCGAAATCCTCCGGCGCCTAAGAAGGTTGTGGTACGCACCAACGAAAAGATGAAAGTCATCAATAAGCTGCCACCGGCGCGCGTGGCACAAGAAAGACCCGTGGAAGGTCCCAAGGTGGCCGAGCCGCCACCGGACATTAATTCTCTAGGAGCTTTGGCCGCCTTAGGCGCTCTCGGTACGCCAACCCCCAATCCAACCCAAAAGCCCGTGGCAATTAATGTCAACCCCAATGCAGGAGGACAAGTCTCGGCATCCACCACAGGTGTTATTGGCGCAGTAAAAGCGGCCGGTGGAAAACTCAGTGCCGCTGGAATGCAAGGAGTGAAGACGACTGGAAAGGGTTATGGCTCTGGCACTGGGTACGGCGTGCAAGGCCTTCAAGGAACCGCTGGAACACGTGGGGTTGTAGGTGCCGTCATTGGCTCACCTCGCCTCATGGACATTTCAAAAACCGAGGGACTCACGCAAAAGCAAGTGATGGACGTGGTGAAACAATACACTTCAAAAATTCAGCAGTGTTATGAGCGATCACTTCTTAGCAATCCAAATCTAGCTGGTCGCGTCGAATACGAGTGGGAAATTACCGCAAAAGGCAGTGTCCAGTGGGCTAAAGTTAAACGTTCAGACATCTCTCAAGGCGACATGCTCAATAACTGCGTAACCGGAGTTTTAAGGTCGATGAAGTTTCCAGTGGCTTCCAATGGAGAAACAACCACGCCAACTATTGGCTTTCCCTTTGGTCGGCTTTAGATTTACTAAGGTCTAGGTTTAGACGCCGCCCTAGGCGGACCCCCACAAATCAACATAAAATATCAGAAGTTGGGGGATTCTATATGATTCACAAACTTCTTGAGTCTTACCGCGAAGGCGGATTCTTTATGCACATCATCTTGGGGTGCTCCCTTATTGGTGCCGCGATCATATTTGAGCGGATAAAGGTGCTTTCTGCCGCAAGCAATATCAAAAAAGATGAGCTGCTCAATCACATCAACAGCTACATTCTTCAGGGCAATCTCGAAAAGGCCGTGGCCGTAACAGCCCAGATCAAAAATCCCCTTACAAACATTGTGCGAGCCGGCTTAATGGCCGTCGCAAATAGTGGGGGCCCAGAAGAAGTTCAAACGGCTATGGACGCTGTGGCATTGAGAGAAGTACCAAAACTTGAGCGGCGCATTGGTTTGCTATCCATGCTTTCTAACGTGGCAACGCTCGTGGGCCTTCTCGGTACCGTTGTCGGTATGATTGGCGCATTCGGAGCGGTCGCCAATGTATCTCCCTCCGAAAAGGCCACCATATTGGCGAATTCGATCTCTGAAGCAATGAACTGTACAGCCTTTGGACTTCTTGTCGCCATACCCCTATTGTTTGCATTTGGTTTTCTCATGTCAAAAGCGCAGGAGATTACTGATGATATCCATGAGGCGAGCGTGGCTACGTTGAATTTCATTTTGGCGAACAAAGATCGCTTGAGGTAATCGTGGCGGGCGGTGGCGGCGGCCAATACGAACTCAATCTAACTCCCTATATCGATCTCATGAGTACTCTGATCGTTTTTCTGCTCATGACCGCGGTGTGGAATCAGATCGCTGTTCTTTCGACCGACAGCTCATCAACCACGGCCTCTGACTCCCCGGCTCAACCGGACCCCAATCGGGTCACATTAAGCGTTACAATCATGCCCGGTTACATTGAAATGGCTGAAAATCAACAGACCAAACGCATTCCTCATATCGAGGGCAAAGTCGACCGCTCTCGCTTCGCTGAGGCTCTTAAAGATTGGAAGGCCCGATTTCCCACACGAAATGATGTGATCCTGAACACCGAAAATACTGTGACCTATCAAATGCTGATTAGCACTTTTGATGAGTTAGTAGGAAATGACTTTCCTGACGTGGGAGTGAGTACGCAATAATGGGAAGAAAGTCGCGCCTCATCTTGCCGCCAGGCTATCACGTCAAACCCAAGTACGACCTGACATATTTGCGCCATCGCCGCGAACAGCATGGAAAAAGATCCATGGACTTTGGACTCTCGCTCACAGCGATGATCGATATGTTTTCAACTCTTGTTATTTTCCTTTTGCTTAATTTTTCGGCGACGGGGGAGGCCTACTTCGTCAGCAAAAACGTCGTCATTCCCACCGCCATTAACGCTCGACCACTTGAAACCGCTCCACTCGTCTCTATCACCAAAGACTCCGTTATGCTCGACAGCCATGTGGTAGGCTCGAACCCAGTCAATGTTACTGAAAGCGACCTTGAAATGCCTCAACTCGTTGAAGGACTTCGAAAACTTAAGGCACTCCAAGATAACCTTAAAGAAGCTGGGATTGAGCAAAAGGCCCAAATCAATATTCAGGCAGACGAAAACACTCCCGTCGTCAAAATCAAGCGAGTCATGACGATACTCATCCAAGAAGGTTTTACTGGAATCAATTTCGCTGTTCGCGAGATTCGACCTGAAGACGCCTGATCTAAATATTATTCTTCAGCTTCAACACTTGGAGTGCCGGTTGCTGGGCCTAACGGCTGATAGCTCACCTGTGGCTCTGGCCGCATTAACCCTTGAACCATCTCTGGCCTAAAATTGGTTCGGTATTTAACATAATTACGGAGTCGATTCCTTTCGCGAGCAAGCATGCGCAAGCGGTCGTCATTATGCAATTCACCCTTGATCGTGATATCTTCCAAGTCCATTTTCGCTTGAGCCAACAACGTCCCCGGTAGCCACAGCCCAATCAAGACGAATCCCTTTATAACGGCAAAATTTCTCACCGATTATTTTCCCCTGCGAAGCTTCTTACCAAATTTATACGACTTAAAGCTCTTGTCGTCAAAACTCAGGGCGAGACTAGACCCAACTCGCCTTCGAGTGGCTTCGTCGTTTTTTAATCTTTGCACAGAATACCTCAATATTCCATCGCCCTTGGGATCAGATTGGCGAGACTGAAGATAGTAAACCAGTACCATGTTTTCTTGTGCATTGTGCTCCAAGCCAGGAAGAGTCTTTCCCGCAGCCACCGGCAAGGTGTCATAGAGTGGCAAAACACTTTGCTTGTATTTATAGCAATCAAGATCTTTCCCCACAACCGGCGACAAGGTCACATCGTAGGCGGGCTGATTCGCATCGCGCACCAAGGGGTTTCGGTGCTCCCCAATTTGTCTTCGTGCAGGCTCCTCGCCGTCAAAATTTTCCTGTAGATTAAACGCATCCATGGCAAAGGCCATAGTTCGGGTCATATAGACGAAGGTTTCAATTCCATCGATAAGGCCGTCCCTATCCGTATCTGGGTTTTTTGCATCACCCTGTTTAGGAATATCGTCCACCGGGCGCTCATTACGTATGTAGTTCTCCTCGCATCCAGTGAGCAGATCATGGTCCTCATCCGTGCGATCCTGACATGGCGGTAGAGTCTCTCGATACTTGAAACGTCGCCAATGAAAATAGTCACCGTAGCCGTCATCAAAACTAAACCGATTTGTTGGATCAAAACCGGGGTATCGTCTTTCATCCTTGTCACACATGCCATCGGCGTCTGAATCGATATCGATTGACCCATCTTCACAAAAACCCGCATTAAGATTGTATACAATGAGATCGTACTTGAGCTGCCATGGCTCAAATGTAGGAAAAACCACGAGCTCATTGAAATCCCAATCACTCCCCTTCTCAAAATTTATAAACTTGCCACGTCCGATTTGCGCCATTCGCATGAGACGCTCTTCGGCTTTGCGCCCATTTCCTCCGTAGAAGCCCGTAGAGAGAACAACATTGTTCGGGGAGGTGCTGACGAGATCCTCAACCAGCTGATCCAATTCAGAATCGTTTTGAATGTCGGTGGGTTCACCATCAGAAAGAAAGAAAACCATATAGAAGTTCTCTTCATCAGGATACTTTTCAACATCATTACGAATGGCCGTACGAGCCATCTGCAAAGCTGCGTTGTATGGAGTTCCTCCTCCATCATTCTGCCTAAGGCGATTTGTCGCATCTAAGGCCACGTTCAGATCCGCCGTGAATGTTGGTTGATATTCATTGCCTTCATTGATGTAGGCACCTGCTTGCTCTCCTGCGAACCAAATCATCCCGTATTGTTGATTGGGGATCGTCGCGGTTCCAATCAAAAATTTTTCAATATTCCCAGCCCTTTTTGCCGCGCCGGGGTCGGTCCATCCGTTGCTACCGGACTTATCGATTACAAAAAGAAACTTCACATTGCGACGAATTTCATCTGGTTCTGTGATACATAATTCACCTTTACCAGAGACACTGGGATTTGGTTCCTCGACCTTAGCCAGTCTCACGTCCGAGCAGCCAATCAAACCGATCAATAAGGTCAGTCGACCTAAGTCTTGCATAGATGTTCGGCAAAGCTTTTGAACTAAAGTTGATTGTATTTGCATTGAAACCCCACCCAGAGACATAAAGCAAGGTGCGGACCATGGATTTTCGTCTAGCAGAAACCTTTGAGATCCAATTTAAAGGGTGCATTCAGCAAATTTAAATGAAGATAAATGTCGAAGCCGTAGACGCGACTATAATGTGGTCGAAACACAAAAAAAAGCCGGCCTCATCGGCCGGCGGGGTATTGGGGGTTGGGTTGGGACAAAACAGAAACTATTTATTCTTAAAAGTTAGGTTCAATTCTCGCCTGTCCAATGCTGTCAAATCTGCGGTCCACAGTTCGGGGAGCTTCTCCCCAGCCGATTTCTACATCCACGAAATCAGTGACTCGCTTGCTATCATTTTGCTCGGCCAAATTCTTTTCTTGCTGTGCAGCTGCATCCTCACTCACTTCAGTGGCGAGCGTGGCGCGTTCTTGATAGGTATTGACGATCATGTTGTGAAAGTCCGCCTTAAGCGGAGCCTTACTTCCTAGTTCGGCTTGAGCAGTTCCGGCAAAGAGCACAGCTGCTACAAATATCATCTTGGCTTTCATAACCTTTTCTCCTAGCGCGTTCATACTGTCTTTAACTGCAACACCAATACCAACTTGGGACTGAGTGATTTCAATGACTTAGCTTGTAACTTTGACTAATGTTTGAGCACCCCCCAGTGACAATTCTCCAGGTGTCTAACTATTTGACAGCTCTAAAAACGCATCTTTGCTTTAGGCATAGAGGCTGTCCAGGAGGGGGTTGGCAGGCCTCACAGGTTAAAATGCACCCTTTGTTAACTCTCTCTCGCTCGTCCCGTCTTTCTACCTTGGCTTTATAGATTTGGTTGACCACAACAGGAACCTGGCAAGAGCGACAGCCATCTCCCACCAA
>JAPKGD010000380.1 GCA_026648125.1 Bdellovibrionales bacterium
TACCCTCAATTACCCCACAATACATAGGGGATTTGTCTAAATTGCGCCTAATGATCTCATGCGTCTTCTCATTAGTATAACTTAAGAAACATGCAACTTGAGGAAGATCTAATCGATTCGAACTGCGAATCGAAAAGGGGATAAAACGCTCGTCCCCAAACTGGGCACTAAGGCCTTCAAAATTAATACTTGAGCGCAACAGACGTGGTGGAGTGCCAGTTTTCAATCGTCCAACGCTAAAGCCACGTTCCGCAAGCTGCTCAGAAATACCTTCAGTCGCAGCATCACCGACACGACCGCCAGAAATCTGCTTCATTCCAATGTGCATAACAGCTCGGAGAAAAGTTCCTGTAGTTATCACTACAGATTGAGAAAAAATGCGGCTGCCATCTCGGCATACAACCCCAAAACATCGATCGCCATCAAATATCAACCCAGATATCTCGCCTTGAGCGACCTTTAAGTTTTCAACATTCTCAAGCTTTTCACCCATATGCTCACAATAGAGGTCCTTGTCACACTGAGCGCGAGATCCTCTCACGGCAGGTCCCTTTCGTGCATTTAGCCTCTTGAACTGAATGCACGTTTTATCGGCAGCAACCCCCATCTCACCGCCCAAAATATCCACCTCCCGAACGATGTGGCCTTTGCCGAGTCCGCCAATAGACGGATTGCAACTCATATAGCCAATTCGATCCAAATTAGTGGTTACAATTAAGGTTCGAGCCCCTAGGCGTGCTGATGCTAGGCAAGCTTCTATTCCCGCGTGTCCCGCACCAACCACAATTACGTCGTAATCAAACCTTACTGGCTTCATAATCCATTACTTTCCCAAACAAAATTCACCGAAGACCCGATCCATAATCTGATCATCAAATCGACGTCCCAAGACTTCATGCAGAGCCACAACGGCCTCTTGGATCTCAAATGCACAAAACTCAGGGCTTGCTCCCTCGACAATTAACCCTCGACCCCGTTTCAAAGCCTCACTTGCCCGACCCAAAAGCTCACCATGGCGCGCTCTGATTGCGACAACGCTATCGTCGGAAATCTGACTACGAACTTGAGCTTCGATATATTTAAACACCCGCTCAAGACCAAACTCAGAATTAGCACTGACAGCTAGAAACCTGTCTGGAGTTAAACTCTCTAACCAAGTCCCAAGGTCCAGAAAACCTTGCTCCTTAGCACTCATCAAAAGCCTACTTTTTAGATCCTCAACTTTAAGCTCCGGTCTATCGACCTTACTTTGCACAATTACAATTCGCTCTCTCAAATTCCTTTCCACTTTAGAAAGCTCCGTCACACTCTCTCTTTCAAACCCGGTTTCAATAAGAAACAATGTTAAGTCTGACTCGCTTCCGGCTTTAAATGACCGTGATATACCAATTTGCTCAATTCGTTCATCCGTCATCCTAAGGCCTGCGGTATCGGTCACACGAACAAGAACACCACCAATCTCTAGCTGGCCACGGACGAGATCCCGAGTAGTGCCAGCGACCTCGGTGACAATCGCTAAATCATCTCCAATCATTGCATTTAGCAACGAGCTCTTACCGCTATTTGGAATTCCCATGAGAGCAACTTGATAACCCTCATCCCAGAGTCGCCTTTGATTTTGGCTTGCGACTAAGTGTTCAATTCTTGAAATGACTGATTCAAGTTTGCCAACCAAGACGTCCTTTGCCGCCACTTCTATATCTTCTTGAGCAAAATCGATATTGGCTTCCAAATGAGCGCCGACCCAAAGTAATTCGTCCAATACTTCCTCAAGCTTCTTCGAAAGACTTCCCTTGAGCTGCCGAATCGCGGAGCGTGCAGAATAGGCTGAACGACTCTCTATTAAGTCCAAGACGGCCTCCGCCTGAACCAAATCGATTCGCCCATTCATAAACGCCCGATAGGTAAACTCGCCACGATCCGCTAACCGCGCCCCGCTCTTTATCAGCAGTGTCACCAACCTCTGAGCAATCCAATCACCACCATGACAGGAGATTTCAAGAACCTCATCACCAGTAAATGACTTGCCTTTAACAAAATAGGATACAAGAACCTCATCAAAAGGTTCCCCAGAATCCGTATCCAACAAAGTTCCAAAATATATTCGATGAGACTCAGGGAGCTCGGGTAAAAATCCACCCAAACTCCTGACTATATTCAACGCCCGAGATCCGCTGACTCTGACTACGGCGATTCCACCCGTCCCGGGAGCAGTTGAAACAGCAACAATTGTGTCTCGATCCCGCTCCAGGTTCATAAAATATCTTCTCTTAGTTTGTAGGCTGCTCGGTCGTACGACCTTCTTCATCTCCCTTTATGGGAAAAATCTTAATCTTCTTAAAGTGTCCATCACCGATTGACCGGCTCTTTACACGACCATCTTCAGCCAAGTATTGGTGGACAAACTTTCGATCCTTAGGTGCCAACGCCCGGAAATAAACTGACTTTCCCTTGCTCAACGCAATTTCCTTCAATTTATCTGCCAGCTCAATCAATGCCTGGTTAGCAGCTTCTCTAAAACCAGCACAATCCACGTTAACATTAATTCTCTGATCAGGAATTTGATGCTGCACCACCCGCTTCAAATAAAGCTGAAATGCATCGAGAAGTTGACCCTCACGTGCCGTAAGCATCTCTTCATCCGGACCTTCAAATTCTACTAACAGGTCTCCTGCTTCGTTCTCAGTCGAAACGCTGTAGGTCAGATCGAATTGACCGGCCTCCAAGAGTCCTTCAATCACATCAGCGACTAAAGTTTCTGCGCCCTCTTGTTTACTGTCTTTCTTTTTGCCACCAAAAAGCTTTTCAAAAAAAGTCATAACGTCTCCTATCTATTTGTTGCGACGGTTTTTAATGGTTGGCTTTTCATCAAATAAAGTTGTTGGCCAATGCCGAACAACGTACTTACAAAAATATATAACGTCAGTCCGCTTGGAAGACTGAGCATAA
>JAPKGD010000381.1 GCA_026648125.1 Bdellovibrionales bacterium
GGGAGCTGAAGGTTCCCCCAGTCGCACTGGCGTAGCACCGGACGCCCTGCTCGCCGGTCCACGCGAGAAGCGTGTTGCTCTCGCTCAGCGCTTTGATGGCGGCGTGTGTGATCTTGGTGCCCGGCCCGAGCATGAGCAGCCCGACCTGGTCCATCGGAATTCGGGTGGTCCCCTGCGCGTCCTATAGTTATAAAGAATAAAACACGTGAACCTGTTTTGAACTCTTCTCCAAAAAAACCAAGAATAAATGATGGGAAAAGAAGAATAACGAGCAAAATAGGGAAAGAAGTCCAGAATATAAGTTTTGTCGATTGTTTTACTACCCGTTCCGGCATCGTCCAGGGCAATCATGGGTTCCGTCACGTCAAGTGGACCCAGCCGCTCCGCCTCACGCTTGGCAATAGCTTCGGATAACCCCTCTACGGCCTGTTGCCAATCCCCTTCTAGAAAACTCTCGATTTCTGTCGGGGTGAGCTCGCCAATTTCAATGCGAACCCTGAGGCTCATTTGAACACGCCCCGAAACCGCAATAGTTAATAGGGACTCATCATTCGACCCGCCAATTTCGCGCCTCAGACCAAAAGTCATCGGGATTCCCTGAAACCAGAAGGAGACTTCTTCGTAGGCATTTTCTTCCTTCATTGAAGTCACTCGCTCAAGCCCTGAGGGAAGGTGCTCTGGAGCATTCTTAAAAATTGCGGGAAACATAACCACATGATCCATGTAGAGTGTTGCGACTCTTTGGTCAAAGTGGCTCTCACGAACGCGCTGTTTGATTTGATCTATTTGACTTAAAACCCGCTCCTTTTCACTGGAAATTCGGCTCAAAGGTGGAGGAACGGGATCGGGAACTGAAACTCGTTCGACCAGTCCTTTTCCAGTTGTCTTTAAGTTGAGTGGCGGGGGGATGATCGGCTCAAGCTCTGGCTGGGGTGCCGGTGGCTTTGGGGGCGGAGCCGCTCGATTTGGGTCTCGGTTTCTAATCAGATGACCGAGGTGGATCAGCTGGGACTCAAGATCAAATTTTGAAACTTTAAAAAAAACGAGCGGAACCCAAAGTTGGCCACCAAAAAACTGCCGGTAAATTTCTTGCTTTAATCCTCTGCTTTTCCGGAGAGGATTTTCTCCAGAAACAAAATCAATTACTAAAAATTCAAATCCAAATAGCTTTGAGAAACGAGCCGCCGCAACGGACTTGATTGGCACAAACCCCAATTCGCAGAAGGAGGCATCATCGAAGAGTCCATCTTCATTGAGTTCGAGGCGATGGCGGCGGGTAAAGTGAAGTCTCCCGATATAGCTAAGAATCAGTAAGGCGACGGGCAAAAGGCCAAGAAACAGCAAAAAGAAAATAAAACGCGGAAAAAAACCAACGCCGAAGACGATCATAACTCTTAGGGCGAGGAACATAATCAGGAGCATCAGGAATACACGAAAGAGCCACAACTTCGTGGCCTTTTTATTAATCCTCAATATGAGATTGAAACTAGCTCCGGCGCCCTCATACATACAGATCTAAGGTTCCATCTCATTGCTAAATGAGGTCAATATATAAATCGCCTAAAATCGACAGCCCGTGGCCTTTGGCAGTGAAACCATCTTATTTGCACATCCCTCCGTCTGAGGACAGTAGAGCCGAACGTGGGCGTGATCCTGGTGATTATCCCAATGAACAAGACTTCTCAAGCTTTGAAAAGCAAGAGATGAGGGGTCGTCCACTGCTTCGCCTTTTGATTTCGCATATTGGCAGAGGGCCTGCTTAAGAATTGAGTCGGTAAATATCACGATCAGCCAATCCTCCCGAGCGGAGGTGATAGACTTCACCATCTGCCAATTCTTTTCGAGATCAAAATTCGCAGAGACTCGTCCTCCGGAAACAGCATTGAAAGCCGAGGTCCGCTGATCTTTTGCGACGTAATAGATATCTATATCCAAGCCCGTGCGGTGACTGGCATGACGACCCGCTCGACCTCCGTATCGATTCGAAATACTTCTCAAAATCAATCGGTTCCCAGGAAACGTTTGATCCATTTTTTCTCCCACCAGCTGAACGAATCTCACCATGCGGCGAGTTCCCCAAGCCATGGAACGATCTTTTTCCGGAGTCAGAGCTGAGCCCATTTCAAGCGCCGCCAACCGGACAAATCCGCGCCCCTGTGGAGGAACGTAGTCTGAGGACTTCAAATAGCCGCTGTCATGGGCCCCGATAGCTTGGGGTGGCTCGACATCCTTTGGGTTCGCCTTTGGCCCTGGGGCGGCTCTAGGAAGCTCAGGTATTCGGTAAGGATTCTCCTTGGGTGGATCAATTTGGATAGGCCCATCCCACTCCACCGCCTGATCTTGAATCACTCCTGTTGGAAGATCCTCAATTTTAGCTTCACCAGAATGGGGTTTGCCGCCACTCTTGCGTTGAGCTTTTCTCGGCTGGCCCTCTTGCGGAGGTGAATCCCCTCGAGATCCTTTCTTGTCACCGTCACCGTTACCGTCACTGTCGCTTCGAGCCGCGGCATCCGCCTTCTGATTGGCGGTGGAACCAGGTTCTCCCGCGGGTTCCATGGGACGTTCTTTCGCCGGCTCTTGAGGGGGGAGTGACTCCTTATCCTGGTCCTCGACGTCATCTCGCTCATGTCCACTCATCGCAATTCGCGGTCCGCGAACACCTGAGCGATATTGTTTGGTGAGAACTTTACCGTCATTTTTATAGTAGATGTTAACGCCCACGACATCACAAACCTGAGCTGTCAAACAAAGTGCAACAGCCTGGACCCTTCGTTCTCGAAGGGTCTTGCCATCTGTCGCATAGAGGTCAGCACGCCACGGCGCCTGATTCTTGTTAAATTGACCGTGAAGCTGAATTTCTTCATCGCCCCGATCCGTGCGAATCGTTGCTGAAAACTCCATCGCCGATTGATCTACATCTATGACCAAATGTGGCTTTTT
>JAPKGD010000382.1 GCA_026648125.1 Bdellovibrionales bacterium
TTGATCATGTGATGAACAACAGCTTTGGTTTTGGTGGCACCAATGCCTCCGTTGTTTTTTCGAGAGTTTAAAAATGATTTTTCGCAATCGATTAAAAAAACTTGTGGTGGGCACAGATCACGCCGGATATGAGCTCAAAGAACACCTTAAGAAGGTTTTCCCCGAATTACCCTGGATTGATTTAGGCACTAATTCGCCAACGGCCTCTGTGGATTACCCCGATTTTGCTGATCAGGTTTGCCAACAAGTTTCCCCGCCGGAATCGGTGGGGGTTTTGATATGTGGATCGGGCCAAGGCATGGCCATTCGGGCCAATCGCCACCCTCATATCCGGGCCGCACTTTGCTGGAGTGATGAAATTGCTCGATTGGCCCGCTCACATAATGACGCCAACGTTCTATGTCTTGGCTCTCGAACGATGGATCATCAATTGTGCGAGAAAATGCTGCTTACATTTTTAGCGACAGAGTTTGAGGGCGGTCGTCACACAAACCGCGTCGATAAACTTTCTAAGCTTCCCAAATAGCTCCAATTTGGAGTAGAGTCGGCGCCAAGTTATCCCTCGCCATCAAGACAAAAAGGAGTCGCCGATGCTCGCCTCCCACGATTCTGATATTTTCAATCTCATTCAAAAAGAGACCGAGCGACAAGAGTTCGGACTCGAGATGATCGCCTCCGAAAATTATGTTTCACGGTCAGTACTGGAGGCTCAGGGCTCGATTCTCACGAACAAATATGCAGAGGGATATCCTGGCAAAAGATATTACGGCGGATGCGAGTTCGTTGATGAAATTGAGCAAATTGCCATTGATCGCGCCAAGCAACTCTTTCAGGTGGAACATGCCAACGTACAACCACACTCAGGCTCTCAGGCCAACTTGGCCGTTTATTTGGCTTGTTTAAAGCCAGGAGAAACTGTGCTCGGAATGGATCTTTCTCACGGTGGCCACCTTACCCACGGGTCACCAGTAAACTTTAGCGGACTCTTGTTTAATGCTGTTCACTATGGCTTGGATCCAAAGACAGGCCTACTCAATTACGATTTGATTTTAGATCAGGCCAAAAAATATTCTCCTAAGCTAATTATTGCTGGTTACAGCGCTTACCCGCGCACGCTTGATTTTGCAAAATTTAAGGAGATTGCCAATCAAGTTGGAGCAAAGCTGTTGGTTGATATGGCTCACTTTGCTGGACTCGTCGCAACAGGTGTACACTCTTCGCCCGTGCCTTATGCGGATTATATTACGTCAACCACGCACAAAACTCTTCGAGGCCCACGGGGCGGACTCATTCTTTGCCGCGAGGCGGATGCAAAATCCTTAAACAGCAAAATCTTTCCAGGCATTCAAGGTGGCCCTCTCGAACATGTGATCGCCGCTAAAGCCGTAGCCTTTGGCGAAGCCCTAAAGCCGGACTTTAAAAGCTATTGTCAGCAGGTCGTGAAAAACGCTAAGGCCTTGGCCTCAGTCCTTCTTAAAAGCGGCTTTGAACTTGTCACCGGCGGAACGGACAACCATTTACTACTTCTTGATCTCTCCAACCGATCCGTCACCGGAAAGGACGCTGAAATCGCCCTTGATCATGCCGGAATCACCGTAAATAAAAACACAGTTCCCAACGAAAAGCGCTCTCCCTTTGTGACCTCGGGTATACGAATTGGAACGCCTGCCCTAACCACTCGGGGCATGAAAGAGTCCGAAATGGAGATGATCGGATCTTGGATTAGTCAGGTGTTAAACGACCACTCGAGCGACTCCACCTTGAAAAATGTACGCGGGCAAGTACATGAATTGTGTCAGAAATTTCCCATCTATAGGCAATAGGAACATTGCGTTATTAAGAACTCTTCCCTCGCCCATATGCGCCGGTATAATGGTAGGCGAATGCGATTTGCACTCCTTTCAACGCTTATAGTCGTAAGCTCGGCTTGCGCCCCTTTACGTGGGCCTGGATCGGTCGAACGGCGCGAATTTAAAACTCCCGGCTATCGACCCACAGGCCAAAACTTAAAAGATAATTCGGGACAGGAGCCGGTTCTTCCTCGCGAGGCCTACACCCCATCTGAGAGAGCTAAAAAACGCGGATATCAGCCGCATGGGGCCTTTTCTCTCACTTGGCCGCTGAATATGGTTAAAATCAACCAGCCTTTTCGTCCAATGAAAAAACGTCGCCCCCATCTTGGGGTGGATTTTGCGGGAACTCGAGGAACTCCAATTTTCGCTGCTCACGAGGGTCTCGTCATCTATGCTGGACGCGCGTTTAAGGGCTTTGGAAAGATGGTGATCGTGGAATACGACGACCAGTGGGCGACTCTTTATGCTCACTTGGATAAAATATTAGTCAAGCAGGGTCAGGTGGTTTCACAGGGACAAACCTTGGGCAAGATGGGCCGCACAGGCCGAGCTACAGGCGTTCATCTTCATTTTGAATTGTTACATAATCAAAGACCTATCGATCCAATTCCGCTCCTCAATGAGGCCGAGCGGTTGGTGAATACGGATTCATCAATTAATCGCACACCCTCGAACGGATTTTAGTTATTTAGGCATCCACTGAATCCAGCTGCCGACGGTGCTTTTTTCAGAGTTCGACATACCGCCTGAGGGTGGCATCGCGTTGTCGATAATTGCCACATAGGCGCCTGACATCTGCGGAGCGCCAGGCACCACGGCTCGAATGGCCTTCATTTCTACAAGATCATACACATTCGGAACCGGGTCACTGAAGCGCCCGGCATGGCAGGAACCACATCGTGTCGCTAAAATATTCATTGCTGAATTTTGTAATGCGGCAAACTCCTCTGGAGACAGGCCCGAAGATCCATTGCCGCCTGTATCAAAACCTGGTGCAAAATCACTTCCGCAGTTTTGATATCCAATCATTAGCAACGTCATTGCCCCAATATAAACTATCCCTTTGCTCACCTTTTTCAGTTTCA
>JAPKGD010000383.1 GCA_026648125.1 Bdellovibrionales bacterium
ACAGCCATTCAAACCAAGCTTGGACCTATTATGGAAGTGGCCATAGGTGGCGATATTCCCGATATGGAACTAAGGCAAATTGCGCTCAATTTAGAGAAAGAAATTGAACGAGTAAAGGGCGTGGCCAAAGTTGTACATCGCGGCCTTCGAGATCTAGAAATTCGAGTCGAACCCGATGTTAAGAAATTGGCTCAGTACAGGCTTTCTCTGGATGAAATCGTAGGCGCCTTAAAGCGGCAAAACATCAGTGTCCCAGGGGGCGTGGTCGAGGCCAATTTGGATGATCCGATGAGCCGGGAGCGGTTAGTTAGAACCAGAGGCGATTATGTTGACCTGGATGACATTAAAAATACAGTTATTCGTGCGAATGACCTCGGTCAGCCCGTTTACATAAAGGATGTGGCCGAGGTTCGTTACGATCTTGAGCGTGCCCAGGTGGTTACAAAAACCAACGGTCAGACAGGTCTAACGCTTACGGTGCTGCGAAAAGACAAGTCCGACGCGATAAATGTTGTGGATGACGTAAAGGCACGACTTGAACAGCTCAAGCCGACCTTAGATTCGCGCTTGAGCATCAGTTATGTAAACGATTTATCTCAATATATACGTCGACGACTTTCGATTCTAACCAGCAACTTATTGATCGGATTTTTTCTAATTCTCATCTTGCTGCCGTTGTTAATTCCTTTTCGCTTTAGTTTGTTGATTGCTCTAGGGGTTCCCTTTGCTTTCTTAGGGGCCATTGCCGTCATGTATCAGATGGGCATGAGTATTAGCCTTATTTCAATGATGGGGCTGATCATTGTCTGTGGGATGCTTGTGGATGATGCGATTGTCGTTACAGAAAACTCAGTTCGCTTGATTGAGCGCGGAATGGATCCAAAAGAAGCAGCGATTGAAGGGGCTTCGCAAATGGTCGGCCCGGTCATGGCTTCGGTGATGACGACCGTTATGGCTTTTTTGCCTATGATGTTTATGAGCGGCATCTTTGGGAAATTTATAAAATTCATCCCCATGGGGGTATTGATTGCTCTTTTTGTTTCGTTGTTTGAGGCATTTATTGTATTGCCGGCACACATTTCCTCTTGGATAAATCTCGATTACATTTGCAGTTTGAAAAGTGGCCCAAAAAAGAACGAAGCCCGCGTTGCAAGGTTTTTGCGTTGGTCGCGTGGTTTTTGGGATGAGAAGGCTGTTCCGGTCTATTTGCGATTGCTAAAGGCGAGTCTTCGGCGGCGGTATGTATTCGCAGCTGGATTGTTCGTATTCTTTATCGGGACCATGGTATTAGCCGTTAAAGGAATGCGCTTTGTGCTTTTTCCGCCAGAAGGTGTTGAGATCTTTTTTATTCGAACCGAGGCGCCGGTCGGCACGAGCTTAGATCAGCATGCTAGACTTTTAAGTCCTATTGAAAAAGCCGTAGGCGAGTTAAGAGAGGGCGAGCTCGATAACTTTACCACCACAGTGGGTCTTGTCCAGCAAGACCCCAATGATCCAAACACGAGAAGGGGTGCTGAGTTTGCTCAAGTGGCAGTCTATCTGACTCCAGAAAATCTTAGATCGAGAAAGGCCGATGAAATCATCTCCTCGCTTCGGGAAGCGGTAGGAAAGCCAGAAGGGCTTGATCGGGTGGTATTTGCGCGCGTGAACCCAGGCCCACCTACGGGTAAGCCCGTAAGCCTAGGCGTACGTGGCTCTGAGTATAAAGATATTCTTCCTGCAGTGAATTACTTAAAAGAACTACTTGGTGGAATTGATGGGGTCACCGATATAGCCGACAGTTATCTCCTCGGAAAAGAAGAGCTTAGAGTAAAAGTTAAATCGGCGGAAGCGGCAGCAGCCGGATTGTCCGTAGCCTCAATCGCCAACAGCGTCCGATCAGTTTATGAAGGGGTGGTCGCAACGAAAGTGCGAACCCTCGATGAAGAGATCGCTGTACGTGTTTCTGCCCCTGCAAATGAGAGGGCGACAGAGGAGGCTTTATCTCGGCAGTTGATTCCCAATGCCATGGGCCAGTTAATACCTTTATCACAAGTCTCCACGATTGAGAGTTCTCGGGGGATTTTATATTACGAACATGAAGGTTTCTCGCGCCAAGTTCGAGTGTCCGCAGATGTGGATATTAAAAAGACGTCCTCGCTTGAAGTAAACGGTCGAATTCGTAAAATGCTTCCAGAAATTCAGCAGAAATTTCCAGGTTTAACCATCGATTTTGGCGGAGAAGATGAAGACACCAAGGAGAGCTTTCAGTCGCTTGGTCGGGCGTTTGTTGTAGCAATTATTGGAATTTTCCTAATCCTCGTGCTGATTTTTAGAAGCCTACTTCAGCCACTTTTGGTGTTACTCACAATTCCCCTCGGAGTGATTGCCGTTGTTTGGGCTTTTTTCTTTCATGGCATGCCGCTCAGTTTTATGGGGATGCTCGGCATAGTGGCCCTGGCGGGGGTGATCGTGAACAATGCCATTGTGTTCGTGGACTTTGTCAACCAGCGGCGCCTTGAGGGCCGATCTCAAGAAGATAGCATTGTAGAGGCGGGGCGCGACCGCATTCGGCCCATCTTTTTGACCACAGCGACGACGGTGGCGGGAATTTTGCCGACAGCTTACGGAATTGGCGGTCTGGATAAGTTTGTGGTTCCAATTGCGATGGCCTTAGGGTGGGGTATTGCGTTTGGGTCGATGCTGTCTGCCTTTGCTTTTCCTGCCGCGATGGCCATTTTGGACGATGTCACGAACTGGCTGGCAAAGAGAAAGAGTCCGGCCTAGGATTGTTTCGACTCTTACAGAATTTGTAAGGCGAAATCAGTTTCTTTTGCTCTTACCCCGGCATATTTTAGAGCTCTGAACTTGGTTCATAGGAGGGGGATCATGATCAAATTGACATTGAGTGTAGTTGTGCTTTTGGCTCCAAATTTGCTGTGGGCGCAATCGGCCTTC
>JAPKGD010000384.1 GCA_026648125.1 Bdellovibrionales bacterium
ATGAAAATGGCCGGCATCCAATCCTGACACCCATGAGTGAAGTGGCAGGACGAATGTCTATCCAGGCAGGTGCAAAATACCTGGAAAAACCAATGCACGGGCGTGGGATCCTTTTAGGTGGCGTACCGGGGGTAGCCCCTGCGGAGGTGGTTATCATAGGCGGTGGTGTCGTCGGTACCAACGCCGCCAAAGTAGCAGCGGGATTTGGAGCTAGGGTTACAATCCTCGATATTCATATGGATCGATTAAGATACCTGGACGATATCATGCCCAAAAATGTAATTACGCTGATGTCCAATATACAAAATATCCGGGAGAGAGTTGCAGACGCCGACCTGTTAATAGGAGCCGTACTTATTGAAGGGGCACGGGCGCCGCATGTGGTAACAAAGGATATGTGGTCGCCGTTGCAAGCGAACGGGCTATGGTGAGTGTCGTTCGGACTAAGTTGAATCAAATGGGTCTAAGAGTGGTTTCTTCGAGCGCACACTTGAGTGCGGGTCTCAGACTTGAGGCTGACTTAGCGCCGTATTTTCAGGCTCAAACGGGAGTGGTATGGGTCTAGAGAAGTGGCGGGCGGAAGCGCCTGCAAATATCGCCTTAATTAAGTACATGGGAAAGGGCGATGGCGTAGGAAATCGTCCAGCGAATCAAAGCCTTTCATACACCTTGGATCATCTCATCAGTGTGGTGGAGATTCGACCTCATGAGGGAGGCCATGATCTTTGGAATCCTCTTCGTGAGGAAAGTATGGAATCCATGGCCCTCTCCGAAAAGGGGAGAGAGCGCTTTTTAAAGCACTTTGATTTTTTAAAAGTTCAATTGCAGATCAAAGGCAATTTTGAAATTCGTTCGGGCAACAACTTTCCTTCGGATTGCGGCATCGCAAGCTCCGCATCGAGCTTTGCCGCTTTAACAAAGGCCGCCCATCAAATGGCATTGGACTGTGGGTTGGATCGCGGCGCAGTTGAGGCTTTAACTCCTGAGGAGATTTCTCGTCTTTCTCGACACGGATCGGGGTCCTCATGTCGCTCCTTCTTTTCGCCCTGGTCGCTCTGGAAAGATGAAGGCGGTGAAGCTGTTCAGTTTCCGTGGACCCATCTCCATCATCAGGTGGTTTTGCTTGAGCGATCAAAAAAAGAAGTTTCGTCGAGCGAGGCGCATAAGCGAGTGGTGAGCAGTGAGCTCTTTCAGGGGCGGGCTTCGCGGGCAGAAAAGCGACTGCAGAAATTAGTTGAAGCAATGAACAAGCAGGACTGGAAGTCCTCTTGTGAATTGGTTTGGGCTGAATTTTGGGACATGCATGCGCTTTTTGAGACCTCGGCTCCTCCCTTTGGCTACATGACGGATAGGTCTTTTAAGATTTTGGAGATGGTGCGCGAGATTTGGAAGAGCGAAGGCGATGGGCCGATGGTGACTATGGATGCTGGCGCAAATGTCCATCTGCTCTATAGGCCGGACCAAAAGAAGTGCGCCCATAGGATGCTGATGGGCGTAGGTGGTTTGGCGCAAGTGTTGAGTTCACCCGGGCTGACGGGAGAGGCGGAATCCTATTTATGAAAATGGCGGCCTATGGAAAATGGATTCTTGCCGGTGAGCACGCAGTCTTAAGGGGCTGCCCGGCCTTAGTATTTCCTCTTCGTTCTGCTCAAATGACTTTGGAGTATGAGGCGGGAGATCACCCATTGCATGTGGAGTTTGCAGGTGAGCGGGGTGATGAGCTTAAGCTTTTGGTTTGGAGTGTTTTAGAGAGCGCAGTGGTGCGTCTGGGACGAGGCATGAATGGTCTGGTTGGGACTTTGCGCTTGCATTCGAGTCTTCCGATTGGTGCGGGACTCGGAGCCAGCGGGGCGCTTTGCGCTTTGGTCGCCCGTTGGTGCGTGCAGATGAAATGGTTGCCTGAGGAGAAGTCCTACGAGTTTGCCCGAGGTCTTGAAGACCTTTTTCATGGTGAGTCGAGTGGTGTTGATGTGGCTGTCGCTCTTTCGGGTGAAGGGATGTTGTTTCGTCGTCAAGGTGAGCGGAGGGTCATTCATCCAAACTGGACGCCGCAAATTTATTTGTCTTATTCCGGCCAGCGGGGCGTTACTGCCGAATGTGTTAATCAAGTTAAATTATTGATTCAAAATAATCCTAGGCTCGGTTTGGAAATTGACGATCGCATGCTGGAATCTGTCCGACAGGCGGAGATCGCCCTTGCAATGGAATCGTCTGTCCTTGGAATGGAGAAGTTGAAGGAAGCCATTCAAATGGCAAATTCTTGCTTTAAAGATTGGGGCCTGACCTTTGGTGGGTTAAGCGATCACTTGGCCTGGTTGGAGTCGAGCGGAGCTATCGCGGTAAAACCCACGGGCTCTGGTGGCGGAGGCTATGCCTTAAGCCTTTGGTCAAATCCTCCCCCGGAAAAGATTCGTAGCCAACTTCTTGCAGCCTTTTAATTTTTGAGCTGACTTGCGAAGAGGGCCACGCTGACGGCGCTCACGGCATTGAGCGATTCGACTTGGGGTTGAATGGGTATGGTGAGGCGTTTCGCTTGAGCTAAATCTTCAGGCAGCCCTCGTCCCTCTTCTCCGACCAAAAGGCGAAATGGTTTGGGCCATTTAAACGTGCGAATGTCTTCGCCCTTTAGGTCGAGAGCCAAAAGGCCCAGTTCATGAATTTTTTCGCCAAGAAGTGAAAGGCTCGGGCCCATAGAAAATTTCATTGTTAAAGACGTGCCACTCGAAGCGCGAAGTGCCTTCGGGTGAAAGGGTGAGGCCGATTCTTTGAGTAAGATAACCTCCCCAACACCAAAGGCCAAACTGACCCGCACCAGTGCGCCCACGTTCGCTGGATCACCCAGGGCGCAGATCACCTGCCGTGAAGTCGGTGGTTCGGCCAAATTAGCTGATTCAAAGCGAGGAAGTTTGAGGACGAGAAGAGGGT
>JAPKGD010000385.1 GCA_026648125.1 Bdellovibrionales bacterium
CCTTTTTTAAAGCCCCAGCCTCTCATCTTCCCTATTCCCATCCTCAAAACCCACCCTAAGTTGACAAATCAAAACCAGGTCTCATCTTAAAAGAAAGGAGACCTCTATGAATACCACTCATACCTATACCGTTTGTGAGGAGTGCAGAAAAGTAAATCGAGTTGAAGTCTCTCCGACTTCTGGAAAGGCTCCTGTGTGCGGCCACTGTCAGGCCATCCTGCCCGTAAAAAACGGCATCAGTGAGGTTTCGGCAACGGGGCTCAAAGAGCTTGTCGCTAAAAGTCCCATCCCGGTCGTCGCTGATTTTTGGGCAAGCTGGTGTGGACCTTGTCGCTCCTTTGCGCCCACCTTTCAATCTGCGGCTCAGCGTCACGGAGGGGTGTTCGTATTTGTAAAGGTAGATACTCAAGCCAATCCGCTCGCCGGAGACCTCTATTCAATTCGCGGGATACCGACGGTACTGATGTTTAAATCGGGAATGGAGATCAATCGTCAATCTGGAGCCATGCCGGCGCCTATGTTTGATCAATGGCTTGAGGCGGCAAAAAGTCCCTAGTTTCAAACGAAACTCATTTCTCCAAATAAAATGAGCGAAGGCGCTAGGGGCCATCCCTTTGATGTTTCAATCTGTGTAGAGATCAGCGCGGGCCGAATCAATGCGCCGCTGGGCTCTCAAGCCCGTCGGCAGGTGTGCTTAAAGAGGCGAGAAAAGAAACTCCAAATTCCTAAACAAGAGCCTCTTGAGGGCGAGCCAAGGCCTCGACGTTCTGGCATTTGACTGGCTCCAGGCGCGCCGCTAGGGTGTTTACCTATGTCACAGCTCTCCTTAGGCCTCAATCCGACAGCACCAAACGCGAGTGCAGTGAATGCCCGCAGGCAACCTAGTGGTGATCAGCCCCAGGTTTTTTCGGTGTCGGATGTCAACAAGGCGGTCAAAGGGACCCTTGAGTCGGGCTTTCCGCTTTTGTGGATAAAAGGTGAACTCTCTAATTTTAAGCCCCACACCTCAGGCCATTGGTATTTTAGTCTCAAAGATAGTCGCTCGCAAATTAGTGCGGTCATGTTCAAGGGCTTCAATCAACAAATTCGCTTTCGTCCACGCGACGGAATGGAAGTGATTGTTCGCGGAAAAATTACGGTCTACGAGCCCCGAGGAAATTATCAAGTCTTCTGCGAATTGATGGAGCCCGTGGGTGCCGGAGCCATGCAGATGGCCTTTGAACAATTGAAAGCCAAACTTCAGGCGGAGGGACTCTTTGAGCAGGCTCGCAAGCGACCTTTGCCTACCATGCCTCGACATATTGCCGTTGTTACTTCACCCACCGGAGCAGCCATTCGTGACATTCTTCACGTTCTTGAACGACGTTTTAAAGGTTTAAAGATCACCGTTGCTCCCGCCGTTGTGCAGGGAGAACAAGCTCCTCAATCTATCGTTGCGGCATTAGAAATGGTGAATCGCCTCAGCGATGTGGACGCGGTGATCGTCGGGCGGGGCGGTGGCTCCATGGAAGATCTGTGGTGCTTTAACGACGAGAAAGTTGTTCGAGCCATTGCCGCCATGAAAGTTCCAACCATTTCGGCCGTGGGTCATGAGATTGACTTCACCATACCCGACTTTGTCGCGGACGTGCGTGCGCCCACACCTTCTGCGGCAGCTGAGATTGTTGTAAAAAGTGCTGCGGAGCTTGCCGAGCGCCTCAAGCTCCATCGCAATTTATTGCAGCAACTCATGGGGCACTCACTTACTCTTCTCAAGAGAAAACTCCTTTCGACTCAACAAAGACTTGTCGATCCCAAACGGCGGCTAGCGGATCTCATTTTAAGGTGTGATGAGCTTCACGGTCGTCTGTTGCAGTCGATTGAGAGAATTTTGCGGGACCAGCGAAGCCACTTGGAATTGGTTCAGCATCGCATGGGATCGCCTGCCGAGAGAATCGAACGTCTCCGAGGTCGAATTGCAGAGGCGCGACTTCGTTTGGCCGCACAAGTTCGCCTTGAGATGGAGCGGAGTTCGGCTCGCCTTAGTCAGGCAGCAGCACTATTGGATAATTTAAGCCCGCTTAAGGTGCTTGATCGTGGCTATGCAATTGCAACCTTTAAAAATAAGGTTTTGCGCTCGACGGAAAATGTAAAACTAAATGACTCAATTCAAATTCGCTTGGCCAAGGGTCAGCTCGAAGCTGAAGTAAAAGCGATTAAGGCAGAGGAGTAGTTATGGATTTTGAAAAAAAATTAAACCGACTTGAGGAAATCGTTGAAAAGATGGAGGGGGGAGACCTCGCTCTGGAAGAATCTCTTAAGATTTTTGAAGAAGGAGTGAAGCTGGTTCGCGAGTGCCAAAGTCAGTTGAGCGCAGCGGAGCAGAAAGTAAAGACTTTGGTGAGTGTTGATGCCAACGGCAATGCAGAAACCACCGACTTCGTGGCGAAAGACTAAGCGATGAACTATCAAGAGCTTTTTAAAAAGGATCTCGAGCAATTTGAAGTCTACGCCAAAGAATATTTCAATATGATGCCGAAGGAGAGCGTACCAGGAATTAAAAAGCTCACCGAGGCCATCGAGTATTCCGCTTTGGATGGCGGAAAGCGATTTCGTCCAATGCTCACTTTGCTTACTATCGAAGCTTTAGATGAAGACCCCAAGCAAGGATTGCCCTTTGCTCTCGCAGTTGAGTTTGTTCATTCCTATTCCTTGATACATGACGATTTGCCTTTAATGGACAACGATGATCTGCGGAGAGGAAGGCCATCAAATCATAAAGTATTTGGTGAGGCGATGGCGCTTCTTGCCGGTGATGCTCTTTTGACCGAAGCGTTTTCCGCGATTGTCGATGGCTACCATGAAGATCCAAAGCTCGCTCTCGAGCTCGTGGCAATTCTAGCCCGAGCATCTGGTGTTAGGGGAATGGTGGGAGGACAAGCTA
>JAPKGD010000386.1 GCA_026648125.1 Bdellovibrionales bacterium
ATGGAGACGTCATTTTAGTGGCTGGAAATGTCGTCACCGAAGAGGCCACTTTGGATCTGATCAATGCCGGTGTTGATGTGGTAAAGGTCGGCGTAGGGCCTGGAAGTATCTGCACGACTCGGATTGTTTCAGGCGTGGGAGTTCCTCAGATTTCTGCGGTGATGGAGTGTTCTAAAGCTGCAAAGAAAAAGGGGAAAACTATTATTGCCGACGGTGGCATTAAGTTTTCGGGAGACATCACCAAGGCTCTAGCTTTAGGTGCGAATTCGGTAATGATTGGTAATCTTCTTGCCGGCTGTGATGAGAGCCCGGGCGAAACTATTTTATATCAAGGCAGAACATATAAGGTTTACCGTGGTATGGGCAGTTTGGGTGCGATGCAAAAGGGCTCGAAGGATCGCTATGGGCAGGCGGATGTCACGGATTTTGAGAAGCTTGTGCCAGAAGGAATTGAAGGCAAGGTGCCCTATCGGGGAAGTGCTAGCGGAATTATTCACCAGCTGGTTGGCGGCATTAAATCGGGAATGGGATATCTCGGTGCTTCAAATATCGAAGATCTACAAAAGAAGGCTCGTTTCGTTCGGGTGAGTCCGCAGGGATTACGAGAATCCCATGTGCATGACGTGAGCATCACCAAAGAGGCTCCTAACTATCGTCTCGAATAATGGAGCGAAGTTATTCTTTCAAAAGCTTGGAGTGGTCGTAGGTACTGGTCCGTACGCATCCCTTGTGGATGTCATCAATCAATTCATTTAATGCAAATTCGTCTTTTCGGTAGTCCGCCTGACTTAGAGTTCCTCTATAGAGTGATTTGATCCAAAGAAATGCTTTGATTGTTTTCTTGAGATCGTTTTCAGCCATGGCCACTGTTACATAATTTTTCCCAAGACATTGGCAGACATCTGCCGTGAGTTCCTTGCGCTTGAGGTCCAAGCACGTGCTTACAAAATTCTCAATGAGCTTTGGTTGATTTTCAGACGGTGTGGCCTGAGCTGGCGCAAAGGGTGTTAAGGCAGCTATTACGATCGACAAGAATTTAATTTGCAACTTCATTGGCTTCTCCCATGAGTGCGAGCTTGGCATAAAACTTTTTATCCCATTTTTTAAGGTAGGCTCGATAATGATGCCCCATAGCCGCTCCTGAATTTATGTAACGACCATTGGTCTTGCTGCGAATGTTGAAACATAAGTGAACTCCGGTAGCTCGGCCAGATTTTCCCATGCATCCAAGGTCTGTGCCCTGGGCAATTTGCTCGCCCTCTTTAGGTTTTATTTTGCAGCGAGAATCGAGATGTCCGTAGATCGCGATGGAACCATCTTCGTGCTGAATGTGAATCTGATTGCCCCAACCGCCTCCACAAGTTCTCTGTGCTGAGTTCTTGGGATTATTTGAACAATTCATCGTAGCTCGTATCACCACACCCGAGCGAGCGGCGCGGATGGGAGCTTTGTCCAATACAGAGCCAATGTCTAAGCCGGTGTGGATTCGAGTGAAGGCACCTGTTACTGGGTCTTTGCGCTTTATGTAGCTTGGAGAGGTGACGAATCCATGACTTGGATCAACGGGCGGAATGTAGAGCGGTTCCTTCTTTGCAGGTGGAGATTTGCTTGATGCCTTGGATGATATGGCTTTTGCGACATCACTTAATCCTTGGGATTTAAGTGCGTCAGATCCGCAACCTTGACAAAGAGCCTTGGCCGCCGTGTCCTTCTGAGGATTGGCGGACGCGAGGGTTGGCCAAAGACCCATGACTATTGATAAACTCAGTATAAAGTATCTATTCATCATCAGTGATTAAGGTAAGCAATTAAAGGGCCGGTCTAAGTGCCTGAAATGATGAGAAAAGTGAGTGGGATCAGGAGGGTGGGGCAAAGATTGTTAGGCATCTGGCTAAGGAGTGGACGATGCCTAAGCTCTGTTGTTGGACTCTTTAAGGGGGAGATTCGACAGAAATAACCAAAGTGGTCTCTGTGCGACTAAGGACATTGATACTCACTCCCGAGAGGGGCTCCGTCCACTTGCTTCCGACGGGCAGGCCAGCATCGTAGTGTGATCTCGTGCCCGTAGTCGTGGGAGTTGTGTCGACCAAGCAAGGGCTTGATTGCGAACATGACATGTATTTGTTTGTGGACAAATTTAAAGATCGCCAAGTTCCTGTCACGTTAATCATCGCTCCATTGGCCCAGTTAGGCCATCGAGAATCGTTCATTCCCGAATCAAAACCAATGGGCGGTCTGTACTCAATATATAAATTGAGCTGGGAAGTGACCGATAGGTCCGTGCGACCTGTAATCGTCAGGGGGACTTTCACTGCGGTTGCATTTCCGCCCGACTGTGTGGCGGCGTGAATCGTATAAGTTTCGGATCCACCCTTGTGTACAATGGGCGTGGTCCATCCCATCGTCTCTCGCAACGGTGCTGAAATCATCATTCCCCTGGCGTCGCCCATGGTATCCCATTGGTTCCCATAAGCAGCGATGGTGCAGTTGGCTCCCAACGACATTCCATTCGTGCAGGAAATTGACTTTGCATGGCCCAGTCCCATGGTGTGCAAAATTTCATGTCGAATATAGTGATTGTTCATCGACCAAGTGAAGGCAAGGCCCACGTATTTGTAAGCCCCTGTAGGATCTTTGATTGATCCTCCCGTGGCAACACCACCGGTGCATCCGCCGAGTGAGTTGGGTACCACGATAGCAATGGACGAGTACTCACGAATATCGATGCCCGCAGCGTTTATGGCATTTGAAATAGAGGTTGTGTTTGGTCGTACGCACGAGCCCGCTGGGCGAGGGTCTGCCAATTGAAGGGCCTTGGGGTGAGCAATGCCTATGAACTCTCTCAGAGAAATCGGTGGCGAACCGGGGTCAAAGCATCGACATCCCCGACTTCACACGGGGGCAATGGGCCT
>JAPKGD010000387.1 GCA_026648125.1 Bdellovibrionales bacterium
TGAGGCTCTGAGGCGCGCGCAACTCTGTCTGGCCGAATTTTCTGGATTAATAAAAAAGTTTCGTTGCGAGAAAGTCATTGCGGTCGCTACAAGTGCGGCGCGAGATGTTGAAAATGGCGACGAGTTTTTAAACATGGGCCGCAGTTTTTCAATTCCGATTCAAATTATTACGGGTGAAATTGAAGCTCAAATCACTTACCAAGGAGCTACAGGGGATTGGCCACAGTTATCGAAGCCGGCTGTGATTGATGTGGGCGGTGGATCAACCGAAGTTATTGGTTTAAACACCAACCAAGAAATCAAAGGGGCTAGCCTTGATGTTGGAAGCGTAAGACTTACAGAGTTATTCTTACCTAAACATCCCTGCTCAGAAGCCGAACTTTCACAGCTGCAATCCTATATTAGGGAAAAGTGGCGAGAGCAGGAGGCTCTGCTCACAGATTTGAATCCACGGGACGTCATTGCGGTGGCGGGGACGCCGACGACTTTAGTTTGCCTTGAAGAGAAAAGAGATTTCGATGAATCTTTTGTTCACGGTTACGAACTAAAAGTTAAGGATATTTGGCGCTGGCGGGACCAATTGGCTTCGATGTCTATTGAACAGAGGCAAGCGCTTCCAGGTATGCAGGCAAGCCGAGCGGATGTTTTGGTCGCGGGCTCCACGATCCTGGCAACGGTAGCTGAGCTATTGGGTGCAACACAGCTAAAAGTTTCAACTAAGGGTGTTCGCTACGGGGTAGCTCGATTATGGGAAAAGCTTTTGTAATAGGTGTCTTATATATTCTCACCTGTGGTTCTCTCGCATCCGCGGCCGAGCCTCGGCTTTATCGCATTCGTTTGTCGGGCCATGAGCTCAAGGTAGAGATTGTAGAAAGTGACGCTGATCGAAGTCGGGGACTGATGTTTAGAACGATGCTTCCCGAGAATCAGGGAATGTTATTTGTTTTTCCCGCGACACAACCTCTTACTTTTTGGATGAAGAACACGAAAATTCCCCTTTCTATTGGTTTTTTTTCGGAAAGCCTAAAGCTCGTCGACATCAAGGAGATGGAGCCAGAGTCCCTCGTGGCCAAGGAGCTGCCTCGGTATTCAAGTCGAATTCCGGCCACTCTCGCTCTTGAAGTAAATAAAGGTTGGTTTAAGAAGAAGGGAATTGCTCCCGGGGCTCGCATCGAATTTATTGATTCTCCTCGATCTGAGAGGCTCACAGACCTCATCAAAGGGGCAAAGCCCTAGACTTTGGTCATACACGATCAAGGCAAGGGCGACCAAAGACCGGCGTTTCACATAGGTCTTTTTTTGAATTTGGTCCTGTGATCTAATGGTTAGGTGAACAAGGACGTTTCCCAACTGAGGTCAACCATCATGCTAAATCGTGCACTGGTGTTATTGCTTTCGGCTGGGCTCATGATGAGCACCGGCGGATGTACATCTAAAAAAGCAGCTGAAGAAGAGGCTCCGGCAGACGTAGCCGAGGTCGCTGGCGAGGGCGATAGCTCGGCCGGTGAAGGCGACGACATTATGGCCGCTGACGATACGGTCAGTGAGCTTGGATCCGATGAGCTTTCAGCAGATGAAAAGCTGCCTGAAGAAGGCGGTGCCGACGGAACGGCGACGGCCGAAGCCGGAGGGGATGATTTTGCAGCTCCCGGCGGTGAATTGGCAGAGAACCCCGAACAAGTGGAAGGCGATGATCTTGCTTTAAGTGAAGAGCCGCCCGCGGATCAGGGTATGGAGCCCACCCCCGAACCGATGGCAGAGGCCTCTCCCATGGAAGAGCCGCCACCGCCTTCGGTGGATGAGTCTTTGGCCGCAGGCGACTCTAGTATGGACGCCCCGATGGATGCTCCGATAGAAGAGCCCAAGAAGATTATTCCTCTCAGAAAAATTGCAGATACACCTTACGAGCAGAGCGGCGTCGTGGTGAATGCAGTTTACCTCGCGAGAAAGGGTGACACCCTCGACAATATCTCCACCAAAATTTATGGTGGAACTGATAAAATAAAGGAATTGGTCAAACTGAATCCGACCTTCAAATCACGAGATGTGAAGGTGGGAGACAAGGTTTATTATAGCTCTCCAAATCGACCGGGAGACATGTCTAGGTTATTAACCTATTACGAGGACAATAATCTTGCCCCAGAAACCTATGTAGTAAATGAACCTGAAAATATTCGTAAAATAGCAAAGAGCCTATTGGGCGATTCAAATAGTTGGAAAGAATTGTGGGCAACTAATTTTGATGTTGAATCAAAAGGTGAATTGGCTGCGGGAACTCAATTGAGATATTGGGCTGCGGCACCAGCAATGAATATGGCTGAATCAGCGCCGCCGGCTCCAGACATGGCTGCACCTCCAATGGAGGCGCCTCCAGCACAAGACCTGGCTCAGCAAGAGCCACCACCGCCACCCATGGACTCTGCTCCTCAGCCTTTAGATCCCTCTATGAATCAATCAGATCTTCCGCCTCCTCCTCCGATGGAGGCCCAGGCTCCTCCTCCACCGCCTCCACCTTCGGATATCGCGCCACCACCGCCACCTCCGGCAATGGCACAGGTTGATGGTGGTGATGAAGGCGGCGGCGACCAGGGTCCCCTTGCTCTTGCTGGACTTGAAGGCGATGACCAGACTATGGCGATGGGAGCCGCAGCTATCCTTTTACTTGGTGGAATCATGATATTTATCATGGTGAGAAAACGCCGATCACGCCGGCAGATTGATTTCCACACGTCTACGCAAACTCAGATCGATTAGAGGTAGCCGAAGTAAAAATAAAAAGGCGGTTTATGCGGGCAGTCATATTGTGTGGAAAGTGGAAAGTGGGCAAAAGAGTGAAGAAAGACTTGACGAATTTGGATTGGAGATTTCATCCTATCCCATTTCGCTTTTCGTCCCTTCTTTTGGCGA